>JBJTAA010000117.1:0-5228 GCA_046090525.1 Planctomycetota bacterium | reverse complement strand
ACCGGCAACCCCTCGCAGTCCATTCAGGAGTCCGGTCACGCCGTGACCGGATCACGGTTGACATCGCCTTGGGTTCCGCAGGCTCGCGGTTGCCGGTCCCCGTCGCCTGGACGCTCGCTGCGGCCATCCATGGCCTTCGCTCGCTCGATGCCAGCTGCGCTTCGGCATCCTGCCTACGCTTGCTGGCAACGCCGTCTCCGGGATACCGGCAACCCCTCGCAGTCCATTCAGGAGTCCGGTCACGCCGTGACCGGATCACGGTTGACATCGCCTTGGGTTCCGCAGGCTCGCGGTTGCCCATGCCATCCCGCCGGACGCCCGCTGCGGGCTTCCTGCCCTTCGCTCGCTCGATGCCAGCTGCGCTTCGGCATCCTGCCTACGCTTGCTGGCAACGCCGGCTCCGGGGCACCGGCAACCCCTCGCAGTCCATTCAGGAGTCCGGTCACGCCGTGACCGGATCACGCGCGACGTTGCGTCATCACTGACCCGGTTCCGGCGGAACCGGGCTCCTGGGCCTCCACAACACTGAGGAGCCGGTCGGGGGCACGCGCAGGAACCGAGGAGCTTTACGGAGCACGCAGGTGGCGACTCGACTCGGGTAGGTACTCGCAAAGTCCGAAGGTTCCGATCTGCAAGAGCCGCCTGCGGCCGCATGTCCCCGAGCGGCGAGCCGATGCGGTAGCATGACCGCATGCACGAAACCGCTTCCGGACCGGCCCGCTTGGCATCCCTTCCATCCCGGGGCGACCGCCGCTTCCCGCCTGGGTGCGGGCTGCTCGTCGTCGGGCATGGCACGGCCGATCCCGTCGGGGCGGCGGAGACCCGCCGGGTGAGCGAACTCGTGGCCAAGGCGCTGCCCCGCGTGCCGGTCGCGCTCGGCTTCCTCGAGGTGATCGGCCCCACCATCGCCGAGGGCTTGGCGGTCCTTGCGCAGGCTGGCTGCCGGGAGGTCGTGGCGGCGCCCCTGTTGCTCTTCGAGGCCGGCCACGCCAAGCGCGACGTGCCGGAGGCGATCGCCGCGCCGGCCGCGGACCATGGGCTCGGCGTGTGGCAGGCCGGGCCGCTCGGCCTGCATGACGCGATCGTGCGGCTGTCACGGCGCCGCCGCGAGGCGGTCGGCTTCGATGAGACGCCCGCCGAGGCGACGGCGCTGGTGATGGTGGGCCGCGGGTCGAGCGACCCCACGGCGCCGGCCCAGCTCCAGGCCTTCGCGGCGGCGACGTTCGCGGCCGCACCGCACCCCGCCCGGCTGATCCTCGGGTTCGTCGCGGCCGCGCGGCCCACCGTGGCCGAGGCGCTCGCCGCCGCGGCCGACCCTTCGTGGCGCGAGGTGCGTAGGATTCTGGTGCAACCGCACTTGCTGTTCCGCGGCCACGTGGAGGAACAGGTGCGCGAGGCGGTCGCGGCCGCCCGCTCGGCCCGTCCGGAACTGGAGTGGGTGCAGGTGCCGAGGCTGGGGCCCGATCCGCTCGTCGCGGAGGCTTTGATCGATCGGGCAGCCGAGGCAATCGGCGCATGGGCGCCAGGCGGTTGAGAAGCCGCCCGTGAATCGGCCCGCGAAAATGTCTCGCCAAACGGGCGGCGAATCGTCACAATGTCCGGGTTGGCGCAGACCGAGGCCGGATCGACCCAGAGGAGCCAGAGCGTGAGCGGAAGACTCGCCCCGACTGACCGAATCGCCAGCCGTGGTCCCGGCGGCATGCCACCGGGGTTCGCCCGCCTCGTCGCCGTCGGCCTGCTCGTGGCGCTGGCCTCCGGCCCGGCCTGCCGCGGCGAGGAGCCGCCGGCCGCCGCCGCCCCCGTGGGCGCCCCGCAGCCCGGCACGAATGACCGCCACATCGCCGTGGCCGTGCGGCGCCACCTCGAGCGGGAGCATTTCCTGCGGCGGCCGATCGACGACGGGATCGCCCGGCTCTGGTTCGACGCCTTCCTCGAGTCGCTCGACCCGATGAAGGTCTATTTCCTCGAGTCCGACATCGACGAGTTCCGCCTCGAGCGAGACACGCTCGACGACTCCGTCAAGCGCGGCGACGTGTCGTTCGCTTACAAGGTGCTGGAGCGGTTCCTGCAGCGGATCGACGAGCGGATGCCGGTGATCGACCGGCTGATCGACACCACCCACGACTTCACCGAGCAGGAGTCGATCGTGATCGACCGCGAGGCGACCACGTGGGCCAAGACCGCGGCCGAGCTCGAAGACGCCTGGCGGAAGCGGATCAAGTACGACCTGCTCGAGCAGAAGATGGAGGAGACGCCCCTCGAGGAGGCCAAGGACAAGCTCCACCGCCGCTACAAGAGCTTCGCCAAGCGGATGCACCAGATGACCGCCGATGAGCTCCTGGAGACCTATCTCTCGTCGCTCACCGCGAGCTTCGACCCGCACACGAGCTTCATGTCGCCCGGCACCCTCGAGAACTTCGAGATCGGCATGCGGCTGCAGCTCGACGGGATCGGGGCCCAGCTCAAGAGTGAGGACGGCTACACCACGATCGTCGAGCTCACGCCCGGCGGGGCCGCCGACCGCGACGGGCGGCTCAAGGCCAAGGACCGGGTGATCGGCGTGGGGCAGGGGCGCGACGGCGAGATCACGGACACCGTCGACATGAACCTCAACGAGGTGGTGAAGCTGATCCGCGGCAAGCGGGGCACGGTGGTGCGGCTGAAGGTGATCCCGGTGGGCGAAACCGCGCCCAAGGTCTACGACATCACGCGGGACAAGATCGAGCTCAAGGACGCCGAGGCCCGCGGCGAGGTGATCGAGCACGGCAAGAAGGCCGACGGCTCCCCCTACCGGATCGGCGTGATCAACCTGCCGAGCTTCTACATGGACATGGCCGGCGCCCAGCAGGGGCAGGCGGAATACAAGAGCAGCACCCGCGACACGGAGCGGCTGCTGGCCGAGTTCCGGCAGAAGGGGGTCGACTGCGTCGTGCTCGACCTGCGGAACAACGGCGGCGGCTCCCTGCCGGAGGCGATCAAGCTGACCGGGCTGTTCATCGACCGCGGCCCCGTCGTGCAGATCAAGGATGCCGACCAGCAGGTGCGGCCCTACGACGACGTCGATCCGGGCGTGGCCTGGGACGGGCCGCTCGTGGTGCTGACCAACAAGTTCAGCGCGAGCGCCAGCGAGATCCTCGCCGGCGCCATCCAGGACTACGGCCGCGGGCTGATCGTGGGCGACGACGCCACCCACGGCAAGGGCACCGTGCAGAGCCTGCTCGACCTGGGCCGCCAGCTCTTCCGCAGGTTCGACAACGCCCCGTCGCTGGGCGCAATCAAGATCACGATGCAGCAGTTCTACCGCCCCAGCGGCGCGAGCACCCAGCTCGAGGGCGTGAAGAGCGACGTCACGCTGCCGAGCATCACCACGCACCTCCCGGTGGGCGAGAGCGACCTCGACCATGCGATCCCCTTCGATCGGGTGCCGGCGGCGAGCTTCGAGCCGGAGAGCCGGGTCACGAAGGGGGTCGTCGAGACGCTGCAGGCCCGCTCGGCGGAACGGGTGGCCGCCAACGAGAAGTTCGGGGAACTGGCCGGCGACATCGCCCGCTACCAGAAGCGGAAGGACGAGAAGACGATCTCGCTGGTGGAGAGCGAGTTCGAGCGCCAGTGGAACGAGGGCAAGGCGGCCGAAAAGGAAGAGGAGGAGCGGCTCGAGAAGTCGGAGTTTTCCGCCCGGCCGGTCGTGGAGCGGAACTACTACTTTGACGAGGCCATGAACGTGGTCGTCGACTACCTCCAGGCCCTCGGCGGCGCCGGCGGCATCGCCGAGGCGGCCCGGGCCGTGCCGAAGTCGCAGCCGGCGGTGCCGGCGCTACGCTAGGCCCGTGGACGGGGCCGTGGGCTCCGCGGGATTCGCCGCTGGCTTGGCGTGAGCGGCCACTGGTGCGTCACGAGTGGCCTGGGTCTCACGTGGCCGCGGGTTTTCGACCCGCGGAATCCGGCCGCCATCACCCTGCGGGCCCCGCCGCGGCTCAGGCTCCCTGCACGAGCGCCGGCAGCGCCGCGAGCGCGTCGGGGTATGTGGGTCTGATTCTCAGGTCCTGCCACACGAGCGCCGGGTCGACCCGTTTGTCGCCGCCGCGATCCCGCGGGGTCGATGGATCCCAGGTCGGGGATGGACCTCCGACCAGGGTGGCGAGCCGCGTGTACCAGTCGCGGCGCAGCACCGGCTGGCCATCGGAAACGACGTACAAGCCCGCCGGTGACGTGGCGTCGGCCACGGCCTCGACCACGGCGGCCGCGTCGTCCACGTGCACGAGGTTGAGCCAACTGTCGGGATCGGCTGCGAGCGGTCGGCCGGCCCGCAGGTCTGCCAGCCGTGGCAGGCGGCCGGGGCCGTAGAGGCCCGCGAAGCGCAGGGCGGTGCCCGGTCCCGCCGGATGCCCGGCGAGCAGGTGCTCGGCCTCGACCAGCACGCGGCCCGCTTCCCGCGACGGGTTCACGGGCGTGGTCTCGCGGACGACGCCGCCCCGCTCGTCGCCCCAGACGCCGGTGGAGCTCGAGAGGATCACGCGGCACGCGTGGCCGGTGGCGGCGAGGGCGTCGAGCAGTCGGCCCAGGCCGACGACGTGGACGTCGCGGGCGGAGGCGCCGGACGACCGGTCGAAACCGACGGACCACAGCGCCGTGGTCGGGCAGCCGGCGTCGGCGAACAGGGCGGTCCAACCGGGCTCGGCGGCCGTCACGTCGAGCACCGCCGGCTCGATGCCCGCCGCCGCGAGCGCCTCGGCCCGGACCGGCGAGCGGGTGACGCCGATCACGCGGTCGCCACGGGCCAGCCAGCGGCGGGCCACCTGCTCGCCGAGGTAGCCGCAGCCCACGACGAGCCGCAGCGGGGTGTCGGTGTGATGGGTGACGCTCATGCCACAGGCATTATGCCCGCTGCGGGCCCAGGAGTCCGGTCACGCCGTGACCGGATCACGCTGGACGCGGTGTCAGCTCCAGTCCGGTTCCGGCCCAGGAGTCCTGTCACGCCGTGACCGGATCACGCTGGACGCGGTGTCAACTCCAGTCCGGTTCCGGCGGAACCGGGCTCCTGGGGGGGCCACCTCATGTCGCCTGGCGCTCGAGCCAGGCGGTGAGCGTCACCTGCGCCGCCACCGCGTCGCTGCGCTTCTTCTTGCCGGCGCGCGTCAGGCCGACGCCGGCGAGCCTGCCGGCGGCCTCGTGCGAGGAGAATCGCTCGTCCTGGAAGGCCACGGGCAGGCCGGTCACCCGTCGCAGCC
>JBJTAA010000116.1:0-4033 GCA_046090525.1 Planctomycetota bacterium | reverse complement strand
GCTCGCGACCCCCGGCCCGCGCCCCGCGCCGCGCGCGGCGGGCAAGCCCAAGCCCGCCCTGCCGGCGCCACGGATTCCGATGCCCGGCGACGACGCCGAGGACCGGCACTTCAAGGATTTCTGAGTCTTGCGGCTGCGGTGGCCACGGCAGCTTTCGAGCTCATCCCGGTTTGGAGTAGCACCGGCTCGGGGGCGGCAAAAGTCGCCGCTTCGCGGTCCTTCGGATTGTCGCCGGGGCGAGGATACGCCCAAGGCTCCTCGAGCATTCGCCGACCCCCTCGCCTGGCCTTCTCAGCTTCCAGCATCGTCGCTCCAGCCAGCGTGAATCGGCTCGAGCGGCCGTCCGACCGCGGCTGGACGGCCGCACCTCTGGGCGTCCGCGAAGCGGCAATCCGAGTACCAGTTGGCGCATCAGGGGCGTCGGCAAGCCCTCACGAAATCGTGAAGCGTATGGCAACCGGCATGCCAAGATGCTTTCGGCGGGGTCGGTCGGTGAGACTCGCACAAGCCGCAGGCGATACGCGGCCACCGTGAGTCGCACCATCGTCCGCGGGCTTGTCGTAGCGATCGCCGGAGGCGCGGAGAGGATCACCGCCGGCCCCGAGACCGCGCTGCGACACGCGGCGTCGTGCGTGATCCGGTCACGGAGTGACCGGACTCCTGGGCGTGACCGCGCTCCCGGGGCGTGACGTAAGATGGAGTGATTCGTCAGGAACGAGCCCGCTCCATGCTGCCACCGGATCCGGAACTCTCCGATCGGGCCTACGCGTTTCTCGCGGGCCTCGTCTACCGTCGCAGCCGGATTCACCTCGGGCCCGAAAAGCGGGCCCTCGTGGCGGGCCGGCTGGCCGGTCGGCTGAGGGAACTCGGCTGTGGCACTTTCGAAGACTACTGCGGCCTGCTCGACGCCGCCGATGGCGAGGAGGCCGAGCGGCTCGTCGACCTCGTCTCCACCAACCACACGCACTTCTTCCGCGAGCCGGACCACTTCGAGTTCCTGGCGGACGACGTCCTGCCGCGGGCCCGAGACCGGGCGCTGGCCGCCGGGCGGGAGCTCCGGGTCTGGTGTGCGGCGGCGGCTTCCGGGGAGGAGGCCTACTCGCTGGCGATCGTCGTCGCCGAGCACGCCCGCTCGCAGCCGGGGCTCGAGTGGATCGTGCAGGCCTCGGACATCTCGCGGCGGATGCTCGCCCGCTGTCGCGCCGGCATCTACGAGGTGGGCCGCGTGAAGCTGCCCCGCCCGGAGTGGCTGGCCGCCTACTTCCGCCGTGGCTTCGGCGAGCGGGAAGGGTTTTGCCGGGTGAAGCCCGAACTGCGACGGCACGTGTCGGTGGCGGCCATCAACCTGTTCGAACCCGAGTATCCGCTGCCCCGCGGCCAGGACGTGATCTTCTGCCGCAACGTGATGATCTACTTCGACGAGGCCTCGCGGCAGGACCTCGTCGAGCGGTTGTTCGAGCAGCTGGCGCCGGGCGGGCACCTGTTCGTGGGGCACGCCGAGAGCCTACTCGGGCTGCGGCACCGATTTCGGCAGGTGCGGCCGGCCGTCTACCAGAGGCCGGCGTGACCACCCCGGGAGCGAGATCAGCATGACCGACAGTCCCCCGCCCGCCCGCAGGATCCGCGTGCTCGTGGTCGACGATTCCGCGCTCGTGCGCCAGGCGATCGGCGACGCGCTCGCCCGCGACCCGGAGCTCGAGGTGGTGGGCACCGCGCCCGATCCGTATGTCGCCCGCGAGAAGATCGCCCGGCTCGACCCCGACGTGCTCACGCTCGATCTCGAGATGCCGCGGATGGACGGCCTGACCTTCCTGCGGATCCTGATGAAGCATCATCCGCTGCCCGTGGTGGTCGTCAGTTCGCTGACCCAGGCCGGCTCACAGGCCGCGCTCGACGCGGTCGAGGCGGGCGCCGTCGACGTGCTCGCCAAGCCCGACGGCACCATGTCGCTGGGAGCGCTCGCCGACAAGCTCGCGTGGCACGTGAAGGCGGCGGCGGCCGCGGGCCGCCGCCTGCGCCGGCCGTCGGCGCCGGCTGCGACGCAGCCCCCCGCCCCGCGGCCCGCGGCCGTCCCGCACGACCGGCAGCTGATCGTGATCGGGGCCTCGACCGGTGGCGTCGGCGCCCTGCGGCAGCTCGTGCCCGCCCTGCCGCGGGGCCTGCCCCCGATTGCGATCGTCCAGCACATCTCCCCGACCTTCTCCAGGGCGGTCGCCGAACGGCTGGCCGAGATCTCGACGGTCGCGGTTCGCGAGGCCGGCGACGACGAACCGCTCCTGCCGGGCGAGTGCGTGATCGCGCCGGGGGGCATCCACCTGGCGGTCGAGCATCGCGGGGGCTTCCGCACCCGGCTCGTGAGCTCGCCCCCGCTGCACCACTGCCGTCCGGCCGTGGACGTGCTCTTTCGCTCGGCCGCCGATGCGGCCGGTCGGCACGCCGTGGCGGCGCTGCTCACCGGCATGGGCAGCGACGGTGCCCTCGGGATGCAGGCGATCCGGGCGGCCGGTGGGACGACGCTCGCCGAACACGAGTCGTCCTGCGTCGTCTACGGGATGCCCAAGGCCGCGATCGACCTCGGCGTCGTGGAACGCATCGTGCCCCTTCCGCAGATGGCCACGGCCCTCCTCGAAGCCGCAGCTCGCCGGCCGTGAACCAAAAAAGTAGCCGCGGGCATCGTGCCCGCGGAAACCGGGTGCCATCCCAGCCCGTAGTCGACGGGCAGGATGCCCGCCGCTTCGAAGCCCCGACCGTCGAACGCTACCGGGCCTGCTGGGCGATCCGCACGATCTCGCGGGCGGCCTGCTGCGAGCGCAGCTTGGCCTCGATCGCCTCATCGCCGGTGGCCGGCCGCGTGGTGATTTCGGTGAGCGCCGCCCGGGCCTCGGCCAGGTCGATCCGGGCCGCGGGGATCGCCCGCTGCGTGATCACCGTGACCGTGTCGTGGCCCACCTCGACGAAGCCCCCCTCCACGAAGGTGCGATGAATCGCCTCGGCGCCGTCGGCCGTCGTGATCCGCACCTCGCCGACGCCGAGCCGGCCGATGAAGGGGGCGTGCCCGCGGCCGACGCCCCGGAGGCCGTCCTCGAGCGGCAACACGACCGCCCGGGCGGTCGCGTCGACCACGGTCGTCTCCGGCGTCACGATCAGGCAGTGGATGCCGGCGGTGCGAGAGGTGTCAGCCATGGTGGGTGTCTTTCGCTCCGGATCAGGCCTTGGCGGCCATCTTCTTGGCCTGCTCCTCGGCCTGCTCGATCGGCCCGACGTACATGAACGCCTGCTCGGGCAGGTGGTCCCACTTGCCGTCGGCGATCTCCTCGAACGAGCGGATCGTGTCGGCCAGGCTCGTGATCTCGCCGGGCTTGCCGGTGAAGACCTCCGCCACGAGGAACGGCTGCGAGAGGAACCGCTCCATGCGGCGGGCCCGGTGGACGACGAGCTTGTCGTCCTCGGAGAGCTCGTCGACGCCCAGGATCGCGATGATGTCCTGCAACTCGCGATACCGCTGCAGCGTCCGCTGCACGCGGCGGGCGATCGCGTAGTGCCGCTCGCCGACGTACTGCGGGTCGAGGATCCGGCTCGACGAGGCGAGCGGATCGACGGCGGGGTAGATGCCCTTCTCCGAGATCGACCGCTCCAGGTAGAGGAAGGCGTCGAGGTTGCCGAACGCGGTCGCGGGCGCCGGGTCGGTCGGGTCGTCGGCCGGCACGTAGACCGCCTGCACGCTCGTGATCGCCCCCTTGGAGGTCGAGGTGATCCGCTCCTGCAGGGCGCCCATCTCCGTGGCCAGCGTCGGCTGGTAGCCCACGGCGCTCGGCATCCGGCCCAGGAGGGCGCTCACCTCGCTGCCGGCCTGCGAGAACCGGAAGATGTTGTCGACGAAGAGCAGCGTGTCGGCCCCGGTGGTGTCACGGAAGTATTCGGCCATGGTGAGCGCCGAGAGGGCCACGCGGAGACGTGCCCCGGGCGGCTCGTTCATCTGGCCGAACACCATGCAGGTCTGCTCGATGACGCTGCGGCCGGTGTCGCCGATCTT
>JBJTAA010000115.1:0-4654 GCA_046090525.1 Planctomycetota bacterium | reverse complement strand
GTTGGCCATGTTTCCCACGAGAATCCGCTCGTAGGCCCGTAGGCCGACGCGGGCGGCGAGATCGGCCGCGATCGACAGGCTCCCTTCGTAGTCGACCGAGGCTCCGGTGACCGTGGCGCGGTGAATCTTCGACTTGAGGAGGCTGATCATCATGGGCGCGGTGCGAGGCGAATAGGATAGTCTAGCGACGGTTTTTGTGCACGAAACCGCCCGCGCTCGCGCCCTGCACTTCTCCGAGGAGGCATCCCGTCGTGGGGTACTCCCTTCGCAATCTCGACGCGCTCGAAGCCGAGGCGATCCACACGATTCGGGAGGTGGCGGCGGCCTTCGAGAATCCGGTGCTCCTGTATTCGATCGGCAAGGACTCGATGTGCATGCTGCACGTCGCCCGCAAGGCCTTCGCGCCCGGGACGATCCCCTTTCCGCTGCTCCACATCGACACCACCTGGAACTTCCGGGAGATGATCGAGTTTCGCGACCGCTACTGCGCGGAGCACGGCTTCAAGCTGATCGTGCACGTCAACCAGAAGGCGCTCGCCGCCGGCATGAACCCCTTCGACTACCCGAGCAGCGTCTACACGCCGACGATGAACACCCACGCCCTGATCGCCGCCATCGACACCTACCGCTTCGACGCCGCCCTCGGGGGCGGCCGGCGGGACGAGGAGAAGTCGCGGGCCAAGGAGCGGGTGTTCTCCTTCCGCGACGCCAACCACCAGTGGAACCCGAAGAGCCAGCGGCCGGAGCTCTGGGACCTCTACAACACGCGGATCAACCGCGGCGAGAACATCCGGGTCTTCCCCCTCTCCAACTGGACGGAGCTCGACATCTGGCAGTACATCCACCGCGAGAAGATTCCCCTCGTGCCGCTCTACTTCGCCGCCGAGCGGCCGGTGGTGGAGCGCGAGGGGCTGTTGATCATGGTCGACGACGAGCGGTTTCGCCTGCATCCGGGCGAGGTGCCGCAGATCAAGCGGGTGCGGTTTCGCACGATGGGAGACTACCCGCTGACGGCGGCCCACGAGTCGACGGCCGTCACCGTGCCCGAGGTCATCGAGGAGATGCTGCTCACCCGCACGAGCGAGCGGCAGGGGCGGCTGATCGACAAGGACGAGGCGGGCTCGATGGAGAGGAAGAAGCGGGAAGGCTACTTCTGAGGCGGCGACGCCCCGTGACGTGGCGGGTCTAGGCCGCCTCGTCCTGGAAATGGACCCGGCCCCGGTAGAGCAGCGCGATCGGGACGAACGCTACCGCGGCGGCCAGCATGCAGCCGGTCCAGAACCGGTAGTAGGCCGCCCCCTCGAGCGTCACGAGGCCGCCCACGGTCGTGTCGCCGTCGACGCGGGTCTCGGGCGCCTCGCCCCGGGCCGCCTCGACCTCGCGGCGGCCCTCGTCCCCCTTGAGCTGGATGAGCCGCTTCTCCCGCCAGGTGAGCGGCTTGCCCTTCAGCCGGGCCGCCGCGGCCGGGTCGGCCCGCACAGCCGTGGCCGCGAGCACCACGTCGTCGCGGGTGAAGGGAAGGCCGTCGGCCCCGTCGGCGACGAGCCGGTAGCGGTCGCGGGTGATCCTGCGGTAGCGGAGCGGCCGGCCGCCCGAGTCGGTGATGCCAGCCACGAGGGCCGCGCCCGCCTCGTCGGCGGGGATCTCCTTGCCGGCGTCGTCCGCGGCGGAAGCGAGGAAGGCCGCGTCGATCTTCCGCTTCGCGGCGGCCAGCGGCTCGTCCTCCGGTGTCCGCACGCCGAGCAGGCCGGCGAAGCGGTTGAAGGAGAGGAGCACGTCGTCGGCCGTGTCGAACGCCCCGTCACCTCCGGCCAGGCGGATTTCCCGCACGGGCTCCTTCTCCCCCACGGAGAGCCAGGCATCCCGGCGCACCGGATCGGCGACCCTCACCTTCCAGCCCGCCACGGCCGTCTCGCCCCCGGCCGGCGTCGGCCCGAGGTCCGCGGCCCGCGCCACGACGCCGCTGATGCCGGGCACCTGGATCCAGTGGTTGACCACGGCCGTCACGTAGTTGCCGAGCGAGATCGAGAGCATCCAGACCGCCATGATCACCGACTTCATCGTCTTCGGTGCCTGGGAATAGGAGAACTCGAGTCCCGTGATCGAGACCATGATCTCGGCGGCCGTGATCACGACGTAGGCCAGGAACTGCCAGCCCACGCTCGGCCGCGCCCCCTGATCGATCCAGCCCTGCACGACCGCCGAGAGCCCGAAGCCCGCCGCCATCACGAACAGGCCGATGCCGATCTTGCGCAGCGGCGTGAGCCGGAAGATGCGGTCGATGGCCGGGTAGACGAGGAACTGAAAGAGCGGAATCATCACCATGACGAGAACCGGATTGAGCACCTGGATCTGCGAGGGCAGCCAGTCGAAGCCCAGCCAGCGGAGATTCATGTCTTCGGCCTGGAGCACCCAGGCGGAGCTCGTCTGGTCGAACAACGCCCAGAAGACCGCGATGCAGAGGTAGACGAGCGAGAGCCGCAGGATCGTCAGGATCCCGTCGCGGCTGAACACCTCCCGCAGGAAGCCCACGCCGCCCGGCGGCACGTGGATGTATTCGTTGCGGCCGAGCCAGAAGGTCAGCGCGGCGAGCGCCATCAGGACACCGGGCACGCCGAAGGCGACGTGCGGGCCATACCACTCGAGCAGCCAGGGCGTGAGCAGCGTCGAGAGCGTCGAGCCGAAATTGATCGCGAAGTAGAACCACTGGTAGACCCTCTCCAGCAGGTGCTGGTTCCGCTTCCCGAACTGGTCCCCCACGTGGGCCGAGACGCAGGGCTTGATGCCGCCCGACCCCAGGGCGATCAGGAACAGCCCGACCCAGAGCCAGTTCTCGGCCGACAGGCCGCCGCTCCCCATCAACGCGAGCGCCAGGTGGCCGAGGCAGTAGAGCATCGACACCCAGATGATGATCCGGTACTTGCCGGTGAAGGCGTCGGCGATGATCGCCCCGAGGATCGGGAAGAAGTAGACCCACGAGGAGAAGGTGTGGTAGTGCTCCTGGGCCTCGGCCTGGCTCATGGCCGGCATCACCGTGTCGGACATGAGCGAGAGGTAGCGGACCATGAAGATCGTGAGGATGGTCCGCATCCCGTAGTAGCTGAACCGCTCGGCCGCCTCGTTGCCGATGATGTAGGGAATGCCCGGCGGCATCCGATCGGTGTCGGCGGGCGTGGTGCGGTAGCGACTCATGGGGCCGCATCGTAGCAGGACTCGCGCCAGGGGTCCGGTCACGCCGTGACCGGATCACGCGTGACGTTGCGTCATCACCAAATCACCAACCCGGTTCCGGCGGAACCGGGCTCCTGGGCATCTACCGTGGGGCAGGTTTGCAACCTGCCGTGCACGTGCGAAATGTGTAATCTGCTGTGCCGAGATCGCTTGCTGAAACCAGATCTTGGCCGGAGCGCCACGTGAATCCCGCCTTGGATCATGAGATCGTCGTCGTCGGTGCCGGGATCGCGGGGCTGTGCGCCGCCCGTGAGCTCGTGGCGGCCGGTCGGTCGGTGCTCGTGCTCGACAAGGGCCGCGGCGTCGGCGGCCGCATGGCCACGCGGCGGCTCGGGTCGGCCGTGTGCGACCACGGCGCCCAGTTCTTCACGGTCCGCGGCCGGGCCTTCGGCGGGATCGTGAGCGAGGCCCACGCCGCGGGCAGCGCGGTCGAGTGGTGCCGTGGCTTCTCGCGCGACGGCTCCCTGGGCGGCAGCCACGAGGGCGACGGGCATCCGCGCTGGCGGGGCACGAAGGCGATGACCGACCTGCCCAAGTGGCTCGCCGCGACGCTCGGCGCTGCGGGCCCCGCGGGCCGGTGCACGATCCGCACGGCGGCCCAGGTCACGGCGGTGGCCGCCGCGGAAGGCTCCGTGCGGATCACGCTCCAGGGTGATGAGACGCTCACCGCGGCCGGCGCCGTCCTCACGCCGCCGGTGCCGCAGACGCTCGACCTGCTCGCCGCCGGCGGAGTGACGGCTGCCGCGGCATCGCCCGCGGACGCGGCGGCCCTGGCATCGCTCGCCACGGTGGCCTATGACCCCTGCTTCGCCCTGTTGCTCGTCCTCGACCGGCCCAGTCGCGTGCCGGCCCCCGGCGGCATCCAGTTCGACGCTGCCGACGGCGGGCCGATCGCCTGGATCGCCGACAATCAGAAGAAGGGCATCTCGCCGGTCTCGGCCCTCACGATCCATGCCGACGCGGCCTTCAGCCGCCGCCACTTCGATACGCCGCCGGACGAGGTGATGGCCGCGCTGATCGATCATGCGCGTCCCTGGATCGACGGCGATCCGGCGACGGCCGTGATCGAGAAGTCGCTCCATCGCTGGAAGTTCGCCCTGCCGACCACGATCCTGCCCGAGCCGGTCGTGGCCGTGTCGCACGCGCCGCCGATCGCCTGCTGTGGCGACGCCTTCGCCGGCCCGCGGGTGGAAGGGGCCGCGTCGAGTGGCCTGGCCGCCGGCCGCTGGCTTGCGCGGGTGTTGGCCGGCGGCACGGATGGACCTGGAGCCCCGGGAGTGGGGGCATGGTGAGCGACGCCGACTGCATCGTGGTGGGGGCCGGGCTCGCCGGCCTGGCCTGCGCGCGGACGCTCCAGCGAGCGGGCCGTCGCGTGCTCGTGCTCGAAGCCGCCGACCGCGTCGGCGGCCGCGTGGCCACCGAC
>JBJTAA010000114.1:0-6250 GCA_046090525.1 Planctomycetota bacterium | reverse complement strand
CCTCGAGGCCTTCGAGCGGGTGTGCATCGAATCTGACCTGCATCTGGCGGAGGCCGCCGACTGCCACGGGCTGCTCGCGGAACTGGCTCGCGATCCGGCGTCGATTCCGCCACTCGATCGCGGGCTGCGGAAACGCCTGCTCGCGCGGCTGGCCGAGGACGTGGCCAAACTGCCCCGCGAGGAGGCTCACGCGCCGCTGGCCCCGGCCGCCAAGGGGGCCGCAGACAAGGGTCGACGCGCTACCGCGGCAAGCCGCGGCGGGCGCGAGGCAGCAGCAACGGATCGCCGCCCGCGCAAGAAGGCATCGCTCGCCGCCTGGCTCTCCGCGGCGGTTGCCCTGCTCTTGCTCCTCTCGCTCGCCGGACTCTTGGGATGGTCGCTCTTCGCAGGCGGGAAGTCGGCCCGTGAAGTGGCCGTCGCGAAGCCAGCCCCAGACGCGCCGCCGGCTGCGGCTCGCGAACCTGCGCCTGACGCGCCGCCCGCTGCCGCCCCACCAGTCGAGCCGGCTCCGCCCGCTCTGGCAGCGGCTGTTCCACCGGCCGCTCCGGCTGTCGCCGAACCGGCTAGCGCCGCGATCTCCCCGCCGGCTGCCCCGCCCGCCGTGGCCGACGCGTTGCCTGCGGCCGCTGCCGACGGCCCGCCCGGCGGTGCAGAGCCGGGGGACGCACCGCCGCCGCCCGCCGCTCCGGCCGCGGCGATCGCCGCCGTGCCGCTCCCGCAGATGGAAGCGGCCGACGACGAGCCTTCGCCCGATGACCCTCTGCCCGACGAGCCCGCCGCTCCGCCGGCCGCTGCGGCTCCCGCCCCGCCTCCGGGGATCGTCGCCGAAGGAGGCGCGATCCTGCACCTCGTGCGCGCCGGCGACGCGGCCCACTGGCAGGCGCTCGCGGCCGGCAGCCCGCTCGCCGCCGTCGAAGAGTTCGTGGTGCCCGCGCAGGCCTACCCGCGGCTCATCCGGGGCGATGTCTCGATCCGGCTCCAGCCCGGCACGCAGGCGACGCTCACGACCGATGGCGATGGCACACCGCGGCTCGAGATCGTGTTCGGCAAGGCGATCGCCTGGACGGAGGCGGCCGAGGCGACGCTCGGCATCACGGCCGGCGGGCTCGCCGGCGTGGTCACGCTCGGGACGCGCCAGCCCGTGGGCGTGGATGTGGAACTCACGCGGAGCCCCGGCGACGATCCGGCCGTGGTGCCCCCCGGCCGGCGCGCGAGCCTGCACACCGTGGGGGGCATCGGCTGGCGGCAGACGGAGATCGACGGCGGCCCGCTGGGCCAGCCACTCGCCGGGATCGCTCTCGAGCAGCCGCTGCCCCCGCGGGGCGGCCTCTCCTGGAACTCGGCCGACCCTGGCACCGCCGCGCTCGATCCCGCGGCGGCCGTGCCCGACTGGATGAACCAGGCGGCGCCCGCCAGCCGCCTCGACCGCGCGGCCGCCGCCTCCCTGGCCGCGGCCGTCGCCGCCGATCGTCCGGCCGAGGAGTCGCTGCGGATGCTCGCCACCGATCGGCGCATCGAAAACCGGATGGCCGCCGCGAGCACGCTGGCCCTGCTTGGCGACTATGGGCCGCTCGTCGATCTGCTCTGCGACGAGCGGCCGGGCGAGAAGCTCTCCGACAGCCAGTGGGAGGCGTTTCAGGCGGCCACGGTGCCCGTGGCGCTGGCCCGGGGCGCCAATGCCGCGGCACGGCTGCGGCAGGCGTTCGCGGCCCGCGGCCCCGCCGGCCGCGGCGACGACATCTTCACGCTGGCCCGCGGCCTCTCGGCCGACGAGCGGGCGGCGAACGCACAGGCCCTCGTCGAGATGCTCGCCGACCCGGCGCTCGTGGTGAGGCGGTATGCGTTCCTGGAACTGGCCGCCCTGGCTCCCGACGATCCGGCCGGCCGACTCGATTACCGACCCGACAGGTCGGCGGCACTCAACGAGCGGGGCGTGGAGTGGTGGCGGCGAAAGGTGGCGGCCGGCGCGGGAGCGTCACCCTGAGCGATGCCGGCGGCGGATAGGCCGCGTCGCACGCGAGGATTCCGCCCGTCGATTGCCGCGGCCGCGAGAGGGGTGATATGCTCGCCCGAAGCCGACGCGACGGCGGCGGCGGAACCCGTTCGCAACCCGCAGGAACCCCCACGGTGCAGGTCAAGGTCTCGACCCGGCATGGCCACCTGAGCCCCGCCTCCCAGTCCAAGATCACGGCGAAGGTGTCGCGGCTGAAGCGGTATTTCGACCGGCTCACCGCGCTCAACGTGACCGTCGACCTGGGCAACAAGGACCTCCCCGCGGTGGAGATCGTGGCCTCGGCCGAGCACTTCCACGACATGGTGAGCCACGAGAAGGCCGCCCAGCTGTGGCGGAGCGTGGACGGCGCCGTCCAGAAACTCGAGCAGCAGCTCCGCAAGCACAAGGAGAAGGTCCGGGACCACAAGCACGCCCCGTCGAGCCGCCGCACGTGACGCGGCCGAGCCCCCGCCTTCTGCATCCCCCCGAGATTCCCCGCGCATGAAGTTTTCCGATTTCGTGGCCACCGACGCCATCCGCTCGCACGTCGACGCCTCCTCGAAAGAGGGCGTGATCCGCGAGATGACGAAGGCCCTGGTGGACGCCGGCAAGATCGCCGCCGGCGACTTCGAGAGCATCGTCAAGGCCATCATGAAGCGCGAGGACCTCGGCAGCACCGGCATCGGCCGGGGCGTGGCCGTGCCGCACACCAAGCACCCCGGCGTGAACCGGCTGGTGGGCACGGTGGCGGTGAGCCCCGCGGGAATCGACTTCGAGAGCCTCGACGGCGAGCCGGTGCAGCTCTTCTTCCTGCTCGTCTCGCCTCCCGACCGGCCCGGCGACCATCTCCGGGCGCTCGAGAGCATTTCGCGGCAACTGCGGGACGACGGGTTCTGCAAGCTGCTCAAGGCCGCCAAGCAACCGGTGGAGATCCAGCACCTGCTGGAGGAAGCCGACGCCCACGGGGTGGTGTCCTGAGATGGCCGCCGACAGTCGTGAATCGTTGCAGCACGCCGACCTGGATGCTCCGCGAGTGGAGACCGTGTCGCGCGAGGTCGTGGTCGCCAACAGCCAGGGCCTGCACGCCCGGCCGGCCGACCTGCTCGCGCGCGAGGCCCGTCGCTGGCAGTCGCGGATCGAGCTGGTGGCCGATTCACAGCGGGTCGACGGCAAGAGCATCCTGGAGGTGCTCACGCTCGCTGCCGAAGCGGGCACGCGGCTGGTGGTGGAGGCGACCGGGCCGGATGCCCGGGAGGCCCTGGAGGCGATCGGCAGCCTTTTCGACCGCAACTTCAACGAACACGCGGGCAGCGGGGACACCTGATCGCTGCCGGCGGCCGAGCCGTCCGCCATGCTGAAACTCCAGGGAATCGCGGTCTCGCCCGGCGTGACCATCGGCGAAGCGCTCGTGCTCGACGCCGAGGGCTTTCGCATCCCGCGGCGGTTCGTGGAGCGGAGCGCCGTCGACACGGAGCTCGCCCGGCTCGCCCATGCCGTGGCCGAGACGGCCCGCGAGATGGAGCACAACCGCGACCGGATCCGGGCCGAGCTCGGCGAGCAGTATGCCGCGATCTTCGACGCCCACCTGGCGATGCTCCACGACCCGCGGCTGCAGCAGGAGCTCACCGCGGCCGTCCGCGACCGCAACTGGTGGCCCGAGTACGCCGTGAGCCGCACGCTCCGCCGCTACGCCAAGGTGTTTCAGAGCCTCGAGAACCACATCTCGCAGCGGGCCCACGACATCTACGACATCGAGAAGAGCCTGCTGCGCAACCTGCTGGGCCAGCGGCGGGAGACGCTGGCGGCGATCTCGCAGCCGGTGATCGTCCTGGCCCACAACCTCACCCCCAGCGAGACGGCCAACCTCGACCGCCGCTTCGTGAAGGGCTTCGCCACCGAGCTCGGCGGGCCGGGCAGCCACACCGCGATCGTGGCCGAGGGGCTCGAGATCCCGGCCGTGGTGGGCGTGGGGCCGTTCCTGGCCGACGTCTCCGGCGGCGAGCCGGTGATCCTCGACGGCAACGAGGGGCTCGTCATCCTCCAGCCCGACGAGGAGACGATCGCCCGCTACCGGCTCGAGGAGGAGGCGGCCAAGACCGTCGCGGTCCGGCTCGGGCGGCTCCGCGATCTCCCCGCCGAGACGAGCGACGGCGTCCGCGTGCAGATCATGGGCAACATCGAGTTTCCCAGCGAGGTCGAGCAGTGCATCGACCGCGGCTGCGACGGCATCGGGCTCTACCGCACCGAGTTTCTCTACCTCACGAGCAAGCGCGAGCCCACCGAGGAGGATCACTTCGAGGCCTACTCGGCCGTCGTCAAGGCGATGAACGGCAAGCCCGTCGTGATCCGCACGCTCGACCTGGGCGCCGACAAGATGCTCACCGAGAAGACGCCCGAGGAGGAGCGGAATCCCTGCCTGGGGCTGCGGAGCATCCGGCTCTCGCTGCGGCAGCTGCCGATGTTCCGCACCCAGCTGCGGGCCATCCTTCGGGCGAGCGCCTTCGGCGACGTGCGGGTGATGTTTCCGCTCGTCTCCACGATCGTGGAGCTGCGGCAGGCCAAGATGGTGCTCGCCGATGTGATGGAGGACCTCGCCGAGCACGGCATCGCCTTCAACCGGAAGATGCCCGTGGGCATGATGGTGGAGACGCCCGCCGCCGCCGTCATGCTCGACGCCTTCATCAAGGAGGTCGATTTCGTCTCGATCGGCACCAACGACCTGATCCAGTACACGCTGGCGGTCGATCGAGGCAACAAGGAGGTGGCGGATCTGTACAACGCCTGCGATCCGGCGGTCCTGCGGCTGTTGCGCCGCTCGCTGGACGTGGCGGCCGAGGCCGGGGTGCCGGCCAATGTGTGCGGTCAGATGAGCGGCAGCGTGATGTACACGCAGCTTCTCCTGGGCATGGGCCTGCGGCAGCTCAGCGTGCCGGCCAGCGCCATCCCCGAGGTGAAGCAGGCCTGCCGAAGCGTTTCGGCAGCCGATTGCCGCCTGATCGCCGACAAGGCGCTGGCGATGGACGGGGCGCGGGAGGTCAAGGCCTTCCTGCGGGACCAGGTCCGTCGCCTGCTCGCCGAGACGGTGGCCTAACGAGGGCCACGCCGCCCCGCGGGGCGGAAACGAAAGGAAGATGACCAGATGAAGCAGGAGATGCTGATCAACGTGTCGCAGCCGGAGGAGTGCCGGATCGCGATCATCGAGGACGGGGTGTTGGAGGAGCTCTACGTCGAGCGGACCAGCCAGGACAACTACGTCGGCAACATCTACAAGGGGCGGATCGTCAACATCGAGCCCTCGATCCAGGCGGCCTTCGTCGACTTCGGCGTGGGCCGCAACGGGTTTCTCCACATCAGCGACGTGGAGCCGCAGTACTACCGCCAGGGCGGGCTCGACCCCGACAAGGCCTTCGACGTGGCCGATCCGGCCAAGGCGGCCGGCGAGGGGGAGGGGGGCCGCACGGCCACGCGGCGCAAGCCCCGCATCGGCGACCGGCCGCGGGTCAAGCCGCCGATCCAGGACATCCTCAAGCGGGGCGACGAGGTGCTCGTGCAGGTGATCAAGGAGGGCTTCGGCACCAAGGGGCCCACCCTCTCCACCTACATCTCGATCCCGGGCCGCTACCTCGTGCTGATGCCGCCGCTGGGGCGGGTGGGCATCTCCAAGAAGATCGACGACGAGCGCGACCGCCGCGTGCTCCGCGACATCATGCTCGATCTCCAGCCGCCCAAGGGGGTGGGCTTCGTGGTGCGCACGGCCGGCACGGAGCGGACCAAGTCGGAGATGGCTCGCGACATGGCCTACCTGCTGCGGCTCTGGAAGAGCATCGTGCGGCGGATGCGGAAGTATTCCGCCCCGATCGACATCTACCAGGAAAGCGACATGATCATCCGCACGATCCGTGACATGTTCACGGAGGACGTGGGGCGGATCCTGATCGACGAGCCGGCCGCCTACGAGCGGGCCCGCGAGTTCCTCGAGCTCGTGATGCCGAAGTACGTGGAGCGGCTGCAGCTCTACGAGGGCCGCGAGCCGCTCTTCCACCGCTACGGCCTGGAGGACGAGATCTCCCGGATCCACCAGCGAAAGGTGCCGCTCAAGGGGGGCGGGTCGATCGTGATCGACCAGACGGAGGCCCTGGTGGCGATCGACGTCAACTCGGGGAGCTTCCGCACCGAGAAGAGCGCCGAGGAGAACGCCTACCAGATGAACCTGATCGCGGCCAAGGAGATCGCCCGCCAGCTGCGGCTGCGGGACCT
>JBJTAA010000113.1:0-16649 GCA_046090525.1 Planctomycetota bacterium | reverse complement strand
GATCTCGAGCGGCCCTTCCTGCTCGTCGGCCTCGTGCCGGCCGTTCGGCGACGAGTCTCTCGCTGCCATCGGATGCATGCTCCTGCCTGACGCCACGGCTCGGGGGACGGCCCCTCGGCACCGCTCGAACCAGCCCCCTCGGGGGGGACGCTTTCGGAGCCTAAAGGCGCGGTGCGAGGCGGGCAAGGACGCGCCGCAAAAATGCTTGCAGGACGCTGAGAAGTCCCCGACGATAGGCGAAGTGGCGGCCGCCGTCGATCGCCTCAGGCCGTCGATCGCCTCAGGAAGAACCGCCATGGGAATCGTCGCCTTCTGCCCCGAAGGCCACCGGGTGAAGGTCAAGGAGGAGTTGGCGGGCCGCAAGGGAATCTGCCCGCACTGCGGCGCCCGCTTCCGGATTCCCGAGGCGACCGACTCGCCCTCCGCCCCCTTGTCGACGCTGCCGGCGGCGGCGGTGCCGGCGGCGGTGCCGGACGTCATGAAGCCCGGAGCCTCGGCAGTCTCGACGAGCGGCCTGCCCATCGCCCGATTCGTCTCCCTGGACGCTGAACTGGCAGCCACCCTGCCCCGGGCCCTGCCGCTGGCGTCGCCTCCCGCCGCCGGCTCGGGCGGCTGACTCCGCCATCTGGTAGAGTGCGAGCCCTCCCGAGGGCCGCCGTCCCGCCGCCGCCACTCCCAACTGGAGACGAGTTCAGATGCCACGCCCGCCGGTTGCCGTGCACCGCTTCGCCGCCGCCCTTGCCGTGTTGGCCCTCTCGGCGGCAGCCGCCCCGGCCGCCGACGTGGCCGTCGCGGGCTTCGAGATCGCCGATGGCTCACTGTCGCTCGAGGCGCCCGCGGGCTTCGAACGGGTTCGGCCGTCTTCGGGCATGGTCGAGACGGAGTTCAAGATTCCCTCCGAGGGTGATTCGCCGGCCGGCCGCATGACGGTGATGGGGGCCGGCGGCAGCATCGAGGCCAACATCGACCGCTGGTGCGGCCAGTTCACCCAGCCCGACGGCGGCGACACGAAGGCGAAGGTGTCGCGCAAGCAACTCAAGGTCGCCGGCTGCAGCGTGACGCTCGTCGACATCCCGGGCACCTACCTCGACAAGCCGGGCGGGCCCTTCGCCGGCGGGCCGACGGTCGAGCGGCCCGGCTACCGGATGCTCGCGGCCATCATCCAGACCCCCGAGGCGGGCAACTACTTCCTCAAGTTCTACGGGCCGTCGGCCACCGTCGAAAAGCACGCCGACGGCTTCCGCACGATGATCGAAGGCATGGTCCCGGCGCGGCAGGCGCCCTGACGGACCGCAGCGGGCGGCTCCCCCCCCCACTCCACCCTCCCCGGCGGGCGGCCCTGCCGCTCCGGTCGCCATGAAAGTCCAGGAGTTCCTCGAGCACCACGGCATCGCCGGCAATCCCTTCGCCGAGGAGGATGCGCAGACCGACTCCGTCTTCAAGCGAGACTGCCTCGAAACCACCTTCCATCCGGCCTGGGACAAGATCTTCGGCAGCCCCACCGACCCGAGCACCTCGATCGTGTTCGGCGAGAAGGGAAGCGGCAAGACCGCGCTCAAGCTGCAGATGGTGCGGCAGTACGAGCGGCACAACGAGGCCCATCCGGAGGCCCGCACGTTCGTCGTCCTGTACGATGACTTCAATCCGTTTCTCGACCGCTTCGTCGGTCGGGTCGCCCACGGCCGCTCCGTGGAGAAGACGCTCGCCCAGTGGAAACTCTGGGACCACATGGACGCGATCCTGTCGCTGGCGGTCACACAGCTGGTGACGGAACTCGTGGGCGGCAAGCGTCCGCCGCGACTCAGCCGGCCCCAGGCCCGCGACCTGGCGCTCCTGGCCGCCTGCTACGACCAGTCCACGGCCGAGTCGTTTCCGGTGCGGTGGCGGAAGCTGCGCCGCCGCATCGGCTATCACGGCCGGTTCGGAGGCTGGCCGCGGCTGCTCGCGCTGGCCGTCACCGCGGTGCTCGCCGTCGCCCTCGGCGCCGGCGCCGTGCTCGGACGGCTCGACTGGGCGGGCCAGTGGTGGCCGTGGGCCATGCTCGGCGCGGCCTGGATCCCCGCCGGCCTGCGCCGGATCAAGTCGACCTGGCGGGCCTGGCGGATCGTCACCGGCATGCGGACGGGCAATCGCACCGTCGGCCAGTTGGCCCGGGCGCTGGCCGCGATGCCGGAGGTGGATCTCGCCGCCCAGCCGCTGCCGGCCCACGCCCGCTCCGACGACCGCTACGAGTTGTTCGAGAAGCTTCAGGGGGTGCTCGGGCCGCTGGGCTGGACCGGCATGGTCGTGATCGTGGACCGCCTCGACGAGCCACACCTGATCAACGGTGCCGCCGACCGGATGCGGCTGGTGATCTGGCCGCTGCTCGACAACAAGTTCCTCAAGTCGCCGGGGCTGGGCTTCAAGCTGCTCCTGCCCGAGGAGCTCTACCGCTTCATCGAGCGCGAGAACGAGCAGTTCAACCAGCGGGCCCGGCTCGACAAGCAGAACCTCGTGCCGGCCCTCGAGTGGTCGGGCGAGACGCTCTACGACATCGCCTCGGCCCGCGTGAAGGCCGCGAGCGTGGGCACGCCGCCGGCCACGTTGGGGGCCCTGTTCGACGAGTCGGTCGACCAGCGGCGGCTGATCGACGGCCTGCGCAGCCTGCGGGTGCCGCGGCAGTTGTTCAAGTTTCTGTACCGCCTGCTCGTCTCGCACTGCCACGCCCACACCCAGGAGCAGCCGGTCTACCGGATCCCGATCGAGCGGTTCGAGACCACGCTGGCGGTGTTCCGCCGCGACCAGGACGCCTTCGACCGGGGCCTGGCCCCGCGGTGAGCGGATGACGGCCGCCGACCTCCACACCATCGTCGTCGGCCGCGACGCGATGGGCTGCCGGTTCGAGGCGGTGTTCAACGCCGGCGAGGTGCCCGAGGCCACCGAACTCGGCTGCCAGGCCCTCGACGTGGTCGACGAGATCGAGGCGCGGATCAGCGTCTATCGCAGCACGAGCGAACTGGCCCTCGTGAACGCCGCCGCGGGGGGCGCGTGGGTGCGCATCTCCGCCGACACCTTCGCCCTGCTCTCCCTGGCCCGCGAGCTGCATGCGGCGACCGCCGGCGCCTTCGACATCGCGGCCGGCCCGCTCGTGAGGGCCTGGGGATTCCTCGCGCGGCAGGGACGCACACCGGCCGAGGCCGATCTCGTGGCCGCACTCGCCGCCTCGGGCACCGCAGCGCTCGAGCTTGATCCGGACGGTCCGCGGGCGCGGCTGGCCCGGGCGGGGGCCGAGCTCAACCCGGGAGCGATCGGCAAGGGCTGGGCCATCGACCGCGCGATCGAGTGGCTGGCCGCCGCCGGAGTCCCCAGCGTGCTCGTGCACGGAGGGCAGAGCAGCGTGCGGGCCCGCGGGGTGCAGGGGCCGGCGCTGCCGGGCCGCGCGGGCTGGAAGGTGGGCCTGCGGCATCCACTTCGGCCCGGCCGCCGCCTCGCCACGCTCACGCTCGTGGACCGCGCGCTGGGCACGAGCGGGTCGGGCACGCAGTTTTTCATCGAGCGCGGGCGGCGGCTCGGGCACATCCTCGATCCGCGGACGGGCCGGCCGGCGGAGGGCGTGCTCTCGGCGACGGTGGTCGCCCCCACCGGGGCCGAGGCCGACGCCTGGGCGACAGCGCTCTACGTGCTCGGCCCGGCCGGGGTCGACCGCGCCGCGCCACCCGGATCGGAGCGGGGGGCGGTGCTCGTGCTTCCCGGACCGGCCGACACCCTGCGAATCGTCGTGGCCAACCTCACCGCCGCCGAGGTCGCGATCGAGGCCGAGCCGGGGCTCGAGGTGACGTGGCCCCAGGAGCCCGGTTCCGCCGGAACCGGAGCAGAGCCGACGCCACGCCCTGCGTGATCCGGTCACGGAGTGACCGGACTCCTGAGCCGGAACCGGGGCAGCATCAACGCACCATCAGGCGTGATCCGGTCACGGCGTGACCGGACTCCTGGAGACCGGAGCACGGGGTACACTCTGACGGACTCTCCGCCCCGCGGGAACCGCCCGCGGGGCCATCGCCATCCCCGCACGACGTCATGCTCGACTGGTTCCAAGCCTCCTACCTCGGCATCGTCGTGTTTCTCACGCTGACTGGCCTCGGGCTGCCGATCCCGGAGGAGGTGCCGATCGTGGCCGCGGGCGTGGCCAGCCGCGCCGGGGCCCTCGAATGGTGGAAGGCGCTCCCCGCCTGCCTGGTGGGCGCCCTGCTCGGCGACAGCCTGATGTATGGCATCGGCCGGTTCTTCGGGGCCCGCGTGCTCCGGGAGCACCCCTGGTGGTCGGGCTTCCTGACGCCCGAGCGGGAGAAGACGATCGAGGACCTCATCAACCGGCACGGCATCAAGGCCTTCTTCGTGGCCCGGTTCCTCGTCGGCCTCCGCAGCCCCTTCTACCTCACCGCCGGCATCCTGCGGGTGAAGTACCGCTGGTTCCTGTTCGCCGACTTCCTCTGCGCCTCGGTCGTGATCGGCGGCTTCTTCGGCCTCGCCTACCTGTTCGGCGACCGGATCAGCGGCCTGATCCAGTCGCTGGAGCGGGGCTTCACGCTGGCCGTGGTGGCCATCGCCCTCGTCGCCCTGACCGTGATCGCGTTCTTCTCCTTCCGCCGGCGTCGGATTCAGATGCTCGACCAGGATCCCGACGCCCTGTTCGAGAACCGCGAGATCCTGTTCGGCCCCGCCGCCGACCGGATCGCGGAGGCCGTGCGGCTCGGCGAGGTGGAGGGCCGCCCGGGGGACCGGGCAGCCCCCCGAGACTCGGGCACGCGGGCCGATTCCAACGATTGAGCGTCGGGTGGCGCCGGTCGTGACGGTCGCGCCGGCTCGACCCTGCCGGCTGGGCAAAGAAGTCGCCCGCGGGCGCCACCGCCGTCGCCCGATCGCGACCTAGAAACCTGGTGGGGCGACGAACCGTCCCGCTTCGCCAGGAGACCGTCCATGCCGAGCCGTCCCGATCCCGCGAGCCCCGGCCGCGTCCTCGTCGTGGATGACGATCGGCGGATGGCGTCGCAGCGGGCGGAGTGGCTCTGCAGCCTCGGCTGGCATGCCTTCGCGGCCGGGTCCGCCGCCGAAGCAGCCCGGTCGCCCGGCCGGGAGGCCGCGGTCGCCTGCCTCGTGGACGCCCTCTTGCCCGACGATGGCGGCCGGCGCGTGGCCGACGCCGTGCGTGCCGCCTCGCCGGCGGCGGCCATCGTGGCGCTCGTGGCGCCGGGCGACGCCCCACCGGCCTGGGCCGACGCGGTCGTCGCGCTGCCCGGCCGCGACACCGAGGTGCTGGCGGGCCTCGCCCTCGGACGCCAAGCGGCCGCGGACAGGCAGGCGGCCATGATGGCCGCCGCCCCCTGCCGCCCCGCCGGCATGATCGGCTCCCACCCCGCGCTCGTGAACGTCCTCGACGTGATCGACCGCGTCGCCCGCACGCCGGCCACCGTGCTCGTCACGGGGGAGAGCGGCACCGGCAAGTCGCTCCTGGCCCGCGCCATCCACGCGGCCAGCGGCCGACGAGGCCGGTTCGTCGAGGTCGCCTGCGGCAGCCTCGCCGAACCGCTGCTCGAAAGCGAGCTCTTCGGCCACGTGGCCGGCGCCTTCACGGGAGCCGCCGCCGACCGCGACGGCCGGTTCCTCCAGGCCGACGGCGGCACGATCTTCCTCGACGAGATCGCCACCGCCTCGCCGGCCCTCCAGGTGAAGCTCCTGCGGGTGCTCCAGGAGATGGCCTTCGAGCCGGTGGGCAGCGGCCGCACCCGTACGGTCGACGCCCGCGTGATCCTCGCCACCCACGAGGACCTCCAGCGGCTCGTCGCCGAGGGCCGCTTCCGCGCGGACCTCTTCTGGCGGATCAACGTGGTCACGATCGAGATGCCCCCGCTCCGGCACCGCACGGACGACATCCCGGCCCTCGCCACGCACTTCCTGCAGCTGGCCGCACCCCGGGCCGGCCGCGAGGTCGTCGGGTTCACGCCGGCGGCGCTCGAGGCGCTCGGCCGACACGCCTGGCCGGGCAACGTCCGAGAGCTTCAGCACGCGGTCGAACGGGCGGTGTTTCTGGGGCGGGGCCGCCTCGTGGACGTGTGCGACCTGCCGGCCGGCGTGCTGGCCGGCGCGAACAGCGCCCGGTCGTCGGCCAGCCCGCTCAAGGAGGCACTCGCGACGCCGGAGCGGCAACTGATCCTCGACGCCCTCGAGCGGGCCGGCTGGCGGCGGGACGTGGCCGCCCGGTCGCTCGGCATCAATCGGACGACGCTCTACAAGAAGCTCAAGCGGCTCGGCCTCGACCTCGCCGAGCTGCAACCGGCCCGGTAGGCAGCAGCCCTGAGCCGCTCCCGTGGGGCAGGCTTGCAGCCTGCCGTGAGCCGCTGCTCGGCAGGTCACGGCACGACGAGGGTTGCCTCGACGGGCAGGTGGTCGGAGCCGCCTGCGGCAGGCCGCATTGGTTCGCCGGCCGATGACATGCTCGTCACCTTCGGACTTTGCGAGTACGTACCCGATCGGAGTAGCCACGTGCGTGCTCCGCAAAGCTCCTCGGTTCCTGCGCGTGCCACCGGCCGGCTCCTCAGCATCGAGATCGTCCGGCAGGCAGGTGGGGGCAACCACGAGCCGCTGCTCGGCAGGTCACGGCACGAGCAGGGTGGCCTCGACCGGCAGGTGGTCGGAGCCGACGTCGGGACCGATCGTCCGCGAGATCACCTGCACCTCCGGCGAGACGACGACATGATCGATGGGAATCCGGGGTGCCCAGTATCGCGCGTTCCAGGTCGGCTGCACGCCCCGGCCCTGGGCCGAGTCGCGCAGGCCCCGCAGCCTGATCAACTGCCGAAAACCGTGCGACCAGGGCGTGGCGTTCAGATCACCGGCCACGATCACCGGCCGTGATTCCATGGCGGCGATGTCGCCGATGGCAGCGAGCTGGGCATCGCGGCGGGCCGACCAGTCGGCGGTGATGGGGGCCTGGGGGTGGGCGGCCACGAGCAGGCAGCCCCGCCCGCCCCGGGGAAGCGTCGCCAGGATGACCGGCGGGCCGGCGGCGACCCGCTCCACTCGCGGGCTCTCCAAGGGGAGCCTCGAGAGCACCGCGATCCCGAACTTGTCGTCACGCGGCTCGACCACGCGGTGGGGATACAGCGCCGCAAGTGCCTCGAAGGCCTGCGCCCAGGCCGCGTCGACTTCGATGAGCACCACCACGTCGGCGTCACGCTCCCGGAGGTAGGCGAGCACGCGGTCCTGCTGCTCGTTGTCGGCGAAGACGTTGAGCGACACGATCTCGAGCGGGTCGCCGCCGGCGCCGGAGTCAGCCGCCGGGGGCAGCCAGAACGGAAGCATGGCGACCGCGTTGGCCGTCGCCGCGAGCACCAGGCACCAGCGGGCCGGGCGGCTCCGCCGCCACGCCGCGACGGCAAGCCAGGCGACCGCCGCCACGAGCCAGTACCAGCGAAAGTGGCTCGTCAGGTCGAGGAGCCAATGCCAGCGGCCGAGAAAGCCGGCCAGCGTCACGCCCGCCACCGCGTAGGCCGGCAGGTCGAGGGCGAACGATGCTGGAGCTCTTGCGGCGGTCGCGGGGGCATTCATGGTGGGCAGCGTACGCGTGGCCCCGCGGCCGCCTCAATCCGTGCCCGCTCCGTTTTCTGCCCACCGCCTACAATGGCCACATGAGCGACGCGGCCCCGCTGCAGGACAGGATCCGGATCATCCGCTGGCTGGTCGCCGGCATCGTCGTGTGGGGCATCTTCCACGCGGTCGGGGCCTGGCGGCTCAACCAGAACCCGCTCCGGCCGGTCGTGGTGCTCGCCTGCGTGGCGGCGTTCCTGGGCTTCTGGATGGCGATGCTCGCGGTCCGGCAGCGACGACTCTCCCAACGGAGGTGACACCATGGCGATCGTCCTCGGCTCAAGCCTCGACAACGGCTTGGCCCCGCCGCCGGTCGTGCGGCCGGCCCCGCAGCGGCCCGAGAGCCTGACCAGCCTGTCGATCGGCCAGTACCTGATCCGCCGGCTCTCCGACTACGGGCTGCGGCACGTCTTCGGCCTGCCCGGCGACTACGTGCTCTCCTTCTACAGCATGCTCGAGCACTCGCCCCTGCAGCTCGTGAACTGCACCCGCGAGGACTGCGCGGGCTTCGCGGCCGACGCCTACGCCCGCGTGCACGGCATGGGAGCCGTGTGCGTCACCTACGGCGTCGGCGGCCTGAGCGTGGCCAACTCGATCGCCGGGGCCTACGCCGAGAAGAGCCCGGTCGTGATGATCTCGGGCGCTCCGGGGCTCTCGGAGCGGGGGGGCGACCCGCTGCTCCACCACCGGGTCCGCGAGTGGCGGACGCAACTCGAGGTGTTCGAGAAGCTCTGCGCCGCGAGCCTCGAGGTCGTCGATCCGGCCACCGCCTTCCGCGACATCGACTTCCTGCTCGACACGGCGCACCGGCTCAAGCGGCCGGTCTATCTCGAACTGCCGCGGGACATGGTCTCCGTGGTGCCCGACCAGATCCGGCCCTACGTGCACCCGCCGCGGGTGAGCGATCCGGAGGCCCTGGGCGAGGCGGTGCGGGAGGCGGCCGCGCGGATCGCGGCCGCCAAGCGGCCGGTGATCATCGCCGGCATCGAGCTGCATCGCTACGGCCTGCAGGCCGACGCGGCGGCGCTCGCCGAGAAGGCGGGCATCCCGATCGCCGCCACGATGCTCGCCAAGAGCGTGATCAGCGAGGTCCATCCGCTCTACATCGGCCTTTACGAGGGGGCGCTCGGCCGCCGCGAGGTCACGGAGTTCGTCGAGTCGAGCGACTGCGTGATCCTGCTCGGGGCGCTGCTCACCGACATCGACCTCGGCATCTTCACCGCCAAGCTCGACGCCGCCACGAGCATCTACGCCGCCAGCGACGACCTGCGGATCAGCCACCATCACTACCACGACGTGCTGCTCGAGGACTTCATCCGCGGCCTGGCCGCGGCCGCCCCCCGGGCCGCCAGCAGTCCCCGCCCGCCGGGCCCGGCCGCGGCCCTCGAGCCCTTCGTGCTCGCGCCCGACGCCCCGATCACGACGACGAGGCTCGTCCGCCGGCTCGACGAGTCACTCGACGACAGCGCGATCGTGATCGCCGACGTGGGCGACGCGCTGTTCGCCTCGAGCGATCTCGTGATCCGCGGCCAGACGGAGTTCATCTCCCCGGCCTACTACACCTCGATGGGCTTCGCGGTGCCGGCGGCGCTGGGGGCCAAGACGGCCCGCCCCGACCTGAAGGTGATCGCCCTGGTCGGCGACGGCGCCTTCCAGATGACCGGCATGGAGCTCTCCACGATCGTCCGCCGCGGGCTGGCCGTGACGGTGATCGTGCTCGATAACAAGGGCTACGGCACCGAGCGACTGCTCCACGAGGGCAGCTTCAACGACATCAACCCCTGGCAGTATCAGCGGCTGCCGGAGGTGCTCGGCGGGGGCACCGGCTGGGATGTGCGGACGGAGGGCGAGTTCGACCAGGCGCTGCGGGCGGCGCTCGCCGACGAGCGGGCGATGAACCTGATCCGCGTCCACATCGGCCTCGACGACCGCAGCCAGACGCTCGCCCGCCTCGCCGCCAGCCTCGCCCAACGGGTTCGGCGCTAGCCTCCCCGGCCCTCGTCACCCGCCGTCGGCCGCCAGCGCCTGCCGCCGCAGTTGGGTGCTCGAGATGTCGAGCCGGAACTCCCGCTGGGAGACGAAGTAGGCGACGTCCTTGAGGGCCTTGGGCACCTCGATCGTCGCCGCCTCCTGGAACACGCCCCGCTGCTCGCGGCCGAACACGATCAGGCCCCGGGCCCGGGCGGCGATCGCCTTCACCGCCCGCGTCGCGGCCGCCGCGGAGCCGCCGTAGTACCGCCGGTCCGCCAGCCGGACGAAGGTGTCGGCTCCCATCACGAACGTGCTCTCCGGAAACACGTCGAGCTTCTCGACGAAGGTGGCGGCCCTGGTGAGCCAGAGCGGCCGGTCGGTGAACTGGGCCGTCCGGTCCCGCATCTCGATGTAGTCGAGCGTCGGCTTGTCGACGTTGGCCACCGAGATCTCCCAGGTCAGCGTCCGCTCGGCGATCTCCTCGGCGATCCGCGCCATCAACAGGTGCCCCTCGTGGAGCGGATCGAAGGAGCCGGGAAACACGAGGCTGCCGGCCGTGGGCAGGGCTGCGGCCGAGCCGGCCGCGTCGCCCGCCACGCCCCCTGCCGCCACCGCGCGGCGGCCGCCCGCGAACAGCTCTCGCCAGGCCTCCGGGGGCTCGGCCAGGTCGCGGTGGACGCGATCCGTCTCCCGGAGCGCCGGCTCGGCGGCGCCGGCCACGCCGCAGGCGGCTGCGATCTCGCCGAGCACCAGATCGGCCGCGACCGTCTCCTCCTCCGCCCGCGACCGGGCCTCCTTGTCGAGCACGACCTCGACCACCCGGGTGGCGTCGCGCGTCTGCACGGCCACGATCGCCCGGTGCTCGCCGCGCTTCGGCCGGCGGGTCCTGAGGCCCGCCGTGATCGCCGCGCCGACGGCCCGGCGGCCGGCCTCGTCGGCCGTCGCCCCCTCGGCCTCCTGGAGCTGACGGGCCCGCTGCCAGGCGGCCACGGCCAGTCGCCGTGCCGTCCGCGACGCGCAGTACGACTCCTGCGGCCCTCCGAGGAGGCCGTCGACGGCCGCCCGCGCGTAGGGCACGAGGCCCTCCAGGATGATCTCGCTCGAGCCGGGAGTGGCGACCAGCCGCGAGACCGCCGCCGCACCGCCGCCCGAGGAGGCGATCACGAGCCGACGGCCCGTGCCCGCGAGGGCATCGACCAGCGGCGCGACATCTGAGGGCGACGAGCTCATGCGCGTGGCTGGAGATTCCGGCACCGTTCGCCCGGAGGTATTCCCTCCGCATCATACCGGCTGCGGCTTGTGGCCGCGCGGAGCCGGCGGCACACTGGGTGGCACGCGCGGGCCCTCCGCCCGCGGCAGGCCCCGGCGGCACGAGGACGCACTCCACATCATGCGGGCAGCCATCATCGGCATCGGTGGGATCGCCCGGCTCCACGCCCGGGCGCTGGCCGACATTCCCGGCGTCACGCTCGTCGCGGCCACGTGCCGCACCGAGGAGAAGGGCCGGGCCTTCGCGAGCGAGTTCGGCTGCACCTGGCATGACGACGCGGCCCGGATGATCCGCCGCGAGAAGCCCGATTTCGTCACCGTCGCCACGCCGTCGGGCGCCCACCTCGACGCGGTGCTGGCCGCGATCCGCAAGGGCGTGGCGGTGATCTGCGAGAAGCCGCTGGAGATCACGCTCAAGCGGATCGACCGGATGATCGCCGCGGCGGCGAAGGCCGGCGTGACGCTGGGGGCGATCTTCCCGCAGCGGTTCAACCCCGTGGTGCAGGCCGTGCATGCGGCGGCGGCGGCCGGCCGGTTCGGCCAGTTGGCGGTGGCCGCGAGCCACGTGCCCTGGTGGCGGGACGACGCCTACTACGGCCCGGGCCGCTGGCAAGGCACGAAGGCGCTCGACGGCGGCGGCGCCCTGATGAACCAGTCGATCCACGGGGTGGATGCCCTGCAGTGGATCGCCGGCGCGACGATGCCCGGACTGGCTCCCGGCGAGAACCCGGTGGAGAGCGTCGTCGCGCTCACCGCCGTGCGGGCCCACGATCCCGAGCGGCTCGAGGTGGAAGACACCTGCGTGGCGGTGCTCCGCTTCAAGAACGGGGCGCTCGGGCAGCTGCTCGCCGCCACGAGCCTGTTCCCGGGCAGCCTGCGCCGGCTGATCGTGGGAGGGCGGGACGGCACGGCCGAGATCCTCGAGGAGCAGCTCGTCACCTGGCGGTTTCGCACCGAGGCTGCCGACGACGCGTCCACCCGCGAGCGGCTGGGCGGCTCGAGCGGCACCTCCGGCGGCGCCGCCGACCCGATGGCCATCAACTACTCCTGCCACACCCGCAACTTCGAGCAGTTTCTGGCGGCGCTGCAGGCCGGGCGGCAGCCGCCGCTCGACGGGCTCGAGGGGCGCAAGGCGGTGGCGATCGTGGAGGCCTGCTACAGGAGCGCCCGCACCGGCCGGGCCGCCAAGGTCGAGGATCCGAGGCAGCCGGCGGCCAGCTGACATGAACACACCCGTGCGCTACGCGATCTGCAACGAGACGTTCGGCGACATGCCCCTGGCCAGGGCCTGCGACCTGGCAGCCGAGTGCGGCTACAGCGGCCTCGAGCTCGCCCCCTTCACGCTCGCCCCGCTGGTTACCGATATCTCGGCCGCCAAGCGCGGGGAGATCCGGCGGACCATCGCCCGGGCCGGGCTCGAGTGCGTGGGGCTCCACTGGCTCCTGGCCCACACCGAGGGCTTCCACGTGGCCCATCCGGATGCCGAGGTGCGGCGGCGGACGGTCGAGTATCTGGCCGAGTCCGCGCGGCTCTGCCGGGATCTGGGAGGCCGCGTGCTCGTGTTCGGTTCGCCCCAGCGGCGCAGCCTGCTGCCCGGAGTGACCCTCGACCAAGCGCTCGGCCACATCCGGGAAGTGTTCACCCGCCTGGTGCCGGCGCTCGAAACGACCGACACCGTCGTGGCCCTCGAGCCGCTCGCGCCCACCGAGACCGACGTGCTCACGACCGCCGCCGAGACCTGCCGGATGCTCGAGGCGATCGGCTCGCCGCACGTGCGGCTCCTCCTCGACGTCAAGGCGATGTCCTCCGAGCCCACGCCCACGCCCGAGATCATCCGGACGAGCGCCCCGTGGCTCGAGCACTTCCATGCCAACGACGAGAACCTGCAGGGCCCCGGCTTCGGAGCGGTTGACTTCCGGCCGATCTTCCGGGCCCTCGACGAGATCGGCTACGCCGGCTGGGTGAGCGTGGAGGTCTTCGACTACGCTCCCGGGTCCGAGCGACTGGCCCGCGAGAGCATCGCCTACATGCGGCGGGTCGAGGCGGAACTCGGGTAGCGGTGGCCGACGACGACGAAAGGACACGATGATGAACAAGCGGGAGGGCCTGCGCCAGGCGATCGACTCGGGCGGAACGTCGCCGCCGTGGTACGCCGACCTGACTCCCTACCACTGGTTCGTGTTCATCGTGGCCTCGCTGGCCTGGATGTTCGACTGCCTCGACCAGCAGTTGTTTCTGCTGGCCCGCAACAGCGCGATGGAGTCGCTGCTGCCGCCGGGAACCGACACGAAGCTCTACGGCGGATACGCCACGAGCATCTTCGTCGCCGGCTGGGCGATGGGCGGCCTGATTTTCGGCGCCCTCGGCGACCGCTTCGGCCGGGCGAAGATGCTCACGCTCACCGTCCTCATCTATTCGGTCTGCACGGGACTGTCGGCGTTCTCCACCGGCTGGATCGACTTCGCCGCGTACCGATTCCTCACGGGCCTGGGCGTGGGTGGTGTGTTCGGGCTGGCCGTCGCCCTCGTGGCCGACACGCTTCCCGACCGTTCCCGGGCCGGTGCCCTCGGCGTGCTCCAGGCGCTCTCGGCGATCGGCAACGTGATCGCGGGCCTGACGAGCATGTATCTCGGACACCTCGAGCAAACCAAGGCGATCGCGGCCGGGTCGGCCTGGAAATACATGTTCCTCGTCGGGGCCATTCCGGCGTTTCTCTGCGTGTTCATCCAGGTGCGGCTCAAGGAGCCGGAGAAGTGGGTCCGGGCCCGGGAGGCGGGCAGGGTCGCGGGCGTGAAGTTCGGCTCGTATGCAGCGCTGCTGGGAGATTCCCGCTGGCGCGGCAGGGCGATCGGCGGCATGGTTCTCTGCGTCGCCGGCGTGATCGGGCTCTGGGGCATCGGCTTCTTCAGCCCGGAACTGGTGGGCGACGTGATGCACCAATCGCTCGTGGCCGAGGGCGTTCCTGCCGACGAAATCGCCGGCCGCAAGCAGTTCTGGATCGGAATCAATTCGATCGTCCAGAATATCGGGGCCTTCATCGGCATGCTGCTCTTCACCCGGTTCGCCCAGACCCTGGGACGCAAGCAGGCCTTCGCGATCGGCTACGTGGCCGCCTTCATCGTCACGGTCGCCTACTTCCAATATTTCAACGGCCGCGGCGACATCTGGATGAGCGCCGTGATGGGGGGCTGCCAGCTGGCCCTGTTTGCCGGCTTCGCGATCTATCTCCCTGAGCTGTTCCCCACGAGCCTGCGCAGCACCGGCACGAGCTTTTGTTACAACGTCGGCCGGTTCGTCGCCGCCAGCGGTCCGTTCACGCTCGGCCGACTGCAGGCCGCGCTCAAGGCCGGGGCCACCTCGCCGGAGGCGAAGCTCGACGCGTTCCGGGACGCCTGTTCCGCCATGAGCGTGGTGTTTCTGCTGGGCCTGGCAGTCCTCGCATTCCTGCCCGAGACCAAGGGCCGGCCGCTGCCGGAAGAGTGAACGCTCCGGAGACCGGCGACGCCGTGACCGGATCGTGGCTCACGCCGCGTCGTCGCTGACCCGGTTCCGGCGGAACCGGGCTCCTCGGACGGAACCGGGCTCCCGAGAAGTCGGGCTTCGGTCCGTCGGTCGTTCGGCGGGCCGCCGGCGATTCCCGAACCGCGCATGGCCGGGAGACTTTCCCTACACTGACGCTGGTTCAGAACATCCCTCGGAGAGCATCACGATCATGCGGTGGCAGGGACGACGGCAGAGCAAGAACGTCGAGGATCGGCGGAGCCTGGGGCGCGAGGTGGCGGTGGGCGGCGGGCTGCTCACGCTCCTGATCATGGCGGCGGCGATCTTCTTTCCCGACTTGGTCCCGGTGCTCCGGCTGTTCGAGGGGCAGGCCGCGCCCGCCCGGCAGGCGGCGCCGGCCAAGCCGATCAACGACGAGATGGGCGCCTTCATCCGCACGGTCGTCGCCGACAATGAGGACGTCTGGGGTCAGCTCTTCCCGCAGGCCTTCAACCGCCGCTTCGCCCCGGCCAAGCTCGTGATGTTCACGGCCCAGGTCCGCAGCGCCTGCGGCATCGCCAACGCCGGCGCGGGCCCCTTCTACTGCCCGCTCGACAAGACGGTCTACATCGACCCCACCTTCTACGAGGAGCTCAAGCGGCGGTTCGGCGCACCGGGCGACTTCGCCCAGGCCTACGTGATCGCCCACGAGTTCGGCCACCACATCCAGAATCAGCTCGGCATCAGCCAGCAGGTGCAGTCGTTGCAGGGCCGGGTGCCGCAGAAGGAATACAACCAGGCCTCCGTGCGGCTGGAACTGCAGGCCGACTTCCTGGCGGGCGTCTGGGCCCACCACATGGCCCGCTATGCCGGCATCCTCGACGAGGAGGACATCCGCGAGGCGATCAACGCCGCCGCCGCGATCGGTGACGACCGGATCCAGAAGCAGACGCAGGGCTACGTCGTGCCCGACGCCTTCACCCACGGCTCCAGCGAGCAACGGGTGCGGTGGTTCATGTACGGGCTCAAGGAAGGCGATCCCCGGCTCATGGACCGCGCCTTCGACGTGGACACGCCGTAGCGCCCGCGGGGCCATCTGTTCAGCACGGGGTGCGCAGCCGTCATCCAAGCCGCTTTGCGCAAGCGAGGGGGATGACGCCTGCCATCCCAGACAGCCCCAGTGGCCGGACGCCAAACGGGATGGTTTGCGCCTTCCTGAGGCTGGCTGCATTGGTTCGCCGGCGGTGACATGCTCGGAGCCGGCGGACTTTGCCGTTTCTCACTCGGTCGCGATGGTGCGTCCTGGGTTGCAGGCAAAGTTCACCGGCTCCTGCGCGTGCCCCCGACCGGCTCCTCAGCATCGGGGGTCGCCCGACGGTCCATCCACCGCATCACAAGACCGCGTACACTACTGCCATGCGGATCCTGCTCACCGGGGCGACGGGGTATGTCGGGGGCGTGCTGCTCCCGGAACTGGAGCGGCGCGGCCACCAGGTCCGCTGCCTGGCTCGCCGGCCCTCGAAGCTCGCCGGCAAGACCGGCCCGCACACGGAGGTCATGGCCGGCGACGCCAGCGACCCGGACGATCTCGCCCGGGCCTGCGAGGGCGTCGACACGGCCTATTGGCTCGTCCACTCGATGGAGAGCGGCGTGGATTTCGAGCGGGCCGACCGGCTGGCCGCCGAGCGGTTCGCGGCCGCCGCCCGTGCGGCCGGGGTGAAGCGGCTCGTCTACCTGGGCGGCCTGGGCGCCGATGACGACCGGCTCTCCGCCCATCTCCGCAGCCGCCACGAAGTGGGGGCGATCCTGCGGGCGAGCGGCCTCGACGTGATCGAGTTTCGGGCCTCGATCATCGTGGGCGCCGGCAGTTTTTCCTTCGATCTGGTCCGCACGCTCGTCGAGCGGCTCCCGGTCATGATCTGCCCGGCCTGGCTGGCCACCCCCACGCAGCCGATCGCGATCGCCGACGTCGTGGCGTATCTCGCGGCCGCGGCGGAGCTGCCGCCGGGGCCGCCGCGGATTTTCGAGATCGGCGGGCCGGACAAGGTCTCGTATGGCGCTATCATGCGGGAGTACGCCCGGCAGCGGGGCCTCAAGCGGCTGATGATTCCCGTGCCGGTGCTGACGCCGCGGCTCTCGAGCCTGTGGCTCAAGCTCGTGACGCCGAAGTATTCGAAGGTGGGAAGGAAGTTGATCGACGGCCTCAAGAACCCGACGGTGGTGACCAGCGACGCGGCGACCCGGGAGTTCAGCATCCGCCCCCGGAGCCTGGCCGCGGCCGTTCGCGAGGCGGCCGAGCAGGAGGA
>JBJTAA010000112.1:0-2494 GCA_046090525.1 Planctomycetota bacterium | reverse complement strand
GACGGGCCGGCGGCCACGATCAAGCTCCACCACAACGTCGGCGGCCTGCCCGACGACCTGCAGTTCGAACTGGTCGAGCCGCTGCGGGATCTCTTCAAGGACGAGGTCCGGCAGCTCGGCCTGCAGCTGGGGCTGCCGGAGCAGATCGTCTGGCGGCATCCCTTCCCCGGCCCGGGGCTCGCGGTGCGGTGCCTCGGCGAGGTGACCAAGCCGCGGCTCGACACGCTCCGCGAGGCCGACGCGATCGTGCTCGAGGAGCTCGCCGCCGCCGGACTGATGCGGCAGGTGTCGCAGGCCTTCGCCGTCCTCCTGCCGGTGCAGAGCGTGGGCGTGATGGGCGACGCCCGCACCTACGACGACGTGCTGGCCGTGCGGGCGGTGGAGACGGAAGATTTCATGACCGCCGATTGGAGCCACATCCCCTACGAGGTGCTGGCCCGGATCTCGACGCGGGTCATCAACGAGGTGCGGGGCGTCAACCGGGTGGTCTACGACATCTCCTCCAAGCCCCCGGCCACGATCGAGTGGGAGTGAGGCAGGCGGCAACCCCCAGTTCGACGGGCAAGATGCCCGTCGCCACGGGAGCCAGGCAGCCGCCCCCGGCAACCGCCGTAGCCGCGGGCATCCTGCCCGCGGAATCCGCGGCCCATCCCAAGCCGAAGGCTGCGAATCCAGCCCGATCCGAGCCCCTGGCAACGGGCTGGGATCCCGGCTCCGCTTGTTTGGGAGTTGGCACCGCCGGGCGGTACGATTGGCAGGAGGCCGTCGCGGGATGTAGACGGCGTGCCCAGGGGCCCGACCGTCATGCAAGTCGCCATCGTCGAGGATGATCCGGTCGTCGGCCGTGCCGTGAGCACCGCCATCCGGGAGGCGGGCCACGAGTGCACCTGGATCGCGGACGGGGCCGCCGCCGTCGAGCAGGAGGCACTGCTCAGGAGCGACCTCGTGGTGCTCAACCTGATGCTGCCCGAGATGGGAGGCCTCGACGTGCTCCGCACGGCCCGCGCCCGCGGCATCCGCACGCCCGTGATCGTCCTCACCGCCCGCGGCGCGACGCCCGACAAGCTCGAGGGCTTCGAGGCCGGCGCCGACGACTACCTGGTCAAGCCCTTCGCGATGGACGAACTGCTGGCCCGGATCGAGGCGGTCCATCGCCGCACCGCCGACCGGCCCACGATGCAGCTCGAGGTGGGCCCCCTCCACCTCAGCCTCGCCAATCAGCGGGCCACCCTCGCGGGCCGGCCGATCGAGTTGACGCCCACCGAGTTCAGCATCCTCGAGCTGCTGATGCGGTTTCACGGCCAGGTCGTCACCCGCAAGATGCTTTGCGAGCATGTCTGGGGCTTCGACTGGAACGGCCCGACCAACGTGATCGAGGTGCACATCAACCGGCTCCGCGGCAAGATCGACAAGGGCCGCCGGCAGTCGTTCATCCGCACGATCCGGGGCCGCGGATATGCCTTGGCGCTCGACTGACGCGACCGGCTGGGCGACACTGCGGGCGCGGCTGACGCTCTGGAACACGGTGGTCGTGCTCCTGATGACGGCCGCCACGCTGGCGACCGTCTGGCTGGGCGGCCGCACGGCGATGTACCGCGAGGCCGACGCGACCCTCCGGGGCAGCGTCCGCGAGGTCGCGATCGCCGTCGCCGACCTCTACCCCGACATCGATGCCGTGGTGGCGGAACTCCGCCGCAAGCAGGAGGCCCATGCCGAGCGGGGCTGGTTCACGCACCTGCTGTTCGCCGACGGCACCACGCTCTGGAAGAGCGATCGCTGCCCGCCGGCGGTCGCCGCCTATCCGCCGCAGGCGATCGATCGCCGCGAAAACATCGTCCAGCTCGGCCCCTATCGCTACGTGCGGCTGGCGATCGACCTGCCCGACCGGCGGGTGCTCCACGTGCGGCTGGGCAAGTCCACCGCCCTGCTCGAGAGCCATCTGACGGCGATGCTCCGAATGCTCACGCTGGTGGCCGTCGCGATGCTGCTGCTCACGCCCCTGGCGGGCTACTGGCTGGCGGTGCGGGCCACGCGACCGGTGGCCGAGATCCTGGAGACGGCCGGCCGGCTCGAGCCCACCCGGCTCGGCGACCGGCTGCGGGTGAGCGGCGCCGGCGACGAACTCGACCGGCTCGCGCTGACGATCAACCGGCTCCTCGACCGCGTGGCGACGCACGTGGAGCGGCAGGAGCGGTTCGTCGCCGACGCCGCCCACGAACTGCGGGGGCCGCTGACCGCGATGCAAAGCGTGCTGGAAGTGGCCATGTCGCAGGACCGGGCTGCCCCGGAGTATCGGGAGACGCTCGTCGAAGTCCTCGAGGCGGCCCGGCACCTCGCAAAGCTCGCGAACGACCTCTTGTTGCTGGCCGAGAGCACCGACGCCTCGGCCCCGCGGATCCGCGAGTCGGTCGACCTGGCCCGCGTGGCGGGCCAGGCCTGCGACACGTTTGCCAGCGTCGCCGAAGAACGGGGGATCGCGCTCGAGCTCGAGAAA
>JBJTAA010000111.1:0-7853 GCA_046090525.1 Planctomycetota bacterium | reverse complement strand
TCCAGAATCCGAACGGCCTCGAAGTGCGGGCCCTGGCCGACGGCAGCCTGGCCTGGAGCTGGCCGGGCGACTGCGCCGGCATCGCGACCACGGCCGTCGCGGGCGAGACGCTCTTCGTGCCCGCCGACGGCCTCGCCGCGGTGCCGCGCGGAGGGCGGGAGCCCGTCTGGCGGGCCGCCAAGCTTTCACCCGGCATCGCGAGCCCCGTGGCGTGGAACGGCTCCGTCGCGGTCATCAACCGCGGCGGCGTGCTGGCCGTCGGCGACGCAGCCGACGGGGGCCTCCGCGGGCAGGTGCGGCTCGCCGGCTCGTTCTGGGCCAGCCCGATCGTCGTGGGCGACACGCTCGTGGCGGTCAACACGGAGGGCAAGGCGTTCCTCGTGTCGACGGCAGATCGGCCCGAGATCGTGGCAGAGAACGAACTGCCGGGCAGCTTCACCGCCACGCCGGCGGTGGCCGACGGCAGCCTCTACCTGCGGAGCGAGACTGCGCTCTGGAAGGTCGCGGCGCCCGACTGACGCCTGCGGTCAGTATTCGACCGCGTCGCTGCGGGCGGCGTATTCCCGCCAGACCACGAGCGCCTCCTCCCGCAAAAACTCCCGGATCTCGGCGATCGGCCGCTCGTCGGGGGCCGCGGCGAGCTGGGCGTAGATGAAGGAGTCGTCGAAGTTGCCGTGCCGCTTGGCGTCGGCGACGGTCGCGGCGGAGATCACGGCGTCGAGGTGGGCCCAGTAGCTCGCGGCGAAGCACATCGGGCAGGGGGCCGCCGACGTGTAGAGGATGCAGCCGGGCAGTTTCGGGCTGCCCGCCCGGGCGCAGGCCTCGCGGATGGCGTGCATCTCGCCGTGCCAGGTGGGGTCGTTGCGGGCGATCACCTGGTTCCAGCCGTCGCCAAGCACGGTGCCCGCGGCGTCGACCACCACCGCCCCGAAGGCACCGCCCGACTTGTCGATCACGCCGGCCCGCCGCGAGTTGGCGATCGCCCGCCGCATGAAGGCCTCGTGCTGCCCGGCCGGAAACCGGCCCAGGATCTCGGCGGCCGAGATCCGCGGTTTCTGGCTCGGCACCCGGCCGCCTGCCGGGCGTGCGTTCGTATCCATCGGGAACCTCCAGGGCACCTGGCGAACGCCACCACCCTAGCAGGTTCCCTCGGACGGCGCGGGGCTTACTACCGGCCCCGCTTGGCTATTTCGTCGCGGATGATTTCCTCGAGGCTCTTCCGGGAGCGGCTGCGGCGGTCGGCCTCCCCGCGGCTCGCCTTGTAGGACCGGAACAACAGCTCCTTGGAGCTCAGCCGGTCATAGGACGCGTCCACGGACTGCGCGAATGCGTGCACGCTGTGCACCTCCCGCCGCATCTCCGGCAGATCCTCGCAGTAGCGATCGAAGAAGCGTTCCTCGTGCTCGGCGAACGCTCGGGCCGCCGCATACTGGCCGTCCTGGTTGAGCACCATGCTGCGATGGTAGATGAATGCCTGCCACTGCTCGGCCACGATCTTGGCCAGCACGCGGCACCGCGGCTGCGCGACGCACGCCGTGGGCGTGTCGAACCGCGCCTCGACCGTGCCCACGTCGAGGGAGCGGCAGGCGTCGTCGCCGGGCGCCTTCCAGCGGGCCGAGACCGCCAGCGGCAGTGTGTCGCCGGACGTGCCGGCCGGAAACTTCAGCCTCACGACGAGCCGCCGCAGGCCGCCGGCGATCATCGAGCCCGCCAGGATCTCGCAGCCCTCGGCGTCGCGATTGACGGGCGCCGTCCCGTAGAGCTCGGCCTCCACGCCCGGCGGCAGCCGCAGGGCCAGTTCCAGGTTCTCGATCGTGGTCGAGAGCGCGTCCGTCAACTCGGCGAACATGATCTCGGCGATTTCCTCGGACAGCTCGGCGTCGTGCATCCGGCCGCCGCCGGCCTCGGCGATGGCCTGCAGCTGGACCGGCGAATAGCCGTCGCCGATCCCGACGGTGGAGGTGACGATGCCCCGCTTGCGGAGTTCGCCGGCGTGATGGGCGAGCCGCTGCGGATCGACCTCGCCCTGGTTGGCGTGGCCGTCGGAGAGCACGATCACGTGGTTCCGTTCGAGAACCTCGGCCGCCGCCTGCCGCTTGGCCACCGCCTCGCAGCCGCCGACCCAGCCCGCGAACAGGTTGGTCGAGCCCCGGGTCACGAGGGGGCGCACCGCGTCGGCCACCTCGGCTCGCCCCGCGCCGTCGAGCCGCACCGCCTCGGCGTGGAGGATCACGTCGCTGGCGAACGACACGAGCGACAGGTGGTCGGTCGTCGCGAGCTTCTCGAGCAGGGCGACCGTCGCGGCCTTGGCCGCTTCGATCGGCCGGCCCGACATCGATCCCGAGGCGTCGATCACCAGGCCCAGGTTGAGCGGCTGCCGGGGCTCACCGGTCGGCCGGAGGGCGGGAGCCTTGACGGTGATCACGAGATGGCGGACGGAGCCTCCCTCGAGGTTGATGAGCTGGCGGTCGAGTTCGGCCGTGATTTCGGGGGCGTCGAAGCTGGGCGTGCGGGTGTTGGTGTTGGCGATCATTTACGGGGTCCTTTCGTGAGCAAGAGGCGAAGGGCGTCACCGATCCTGTGGAGCTGGGCGAGTTGGTCGGAGCCGAAGCTTCCGCGAACGGAAAGCTCGATGTCGGGCGTGAGGGGCAGGCGATACCAGTGTTCGCCGCGCACGCCCCGGGAGGCGGTCGTGAGGCCGGCGAGTTTCACGAGCGCCCGCGCGGCCTCCTCGAGCACCGGGAGTTCGTCGTCGTAGTCGGTCGGTCGATAGCAGGGGTCGGCGGCATAGTTCTTCGCCGTGACGCTCGGCGAGAGGTCGCTGCGGATCATGGCGAGGTAGTCCATGGCCGCGGTGCGGGGAGGCTCGCCGACGGCATCGGTGTCGAGCACCGCGCCGATCCGCAGTCGCCCGTCGGCGAGCCCGCGGAGTTCCGAGGGGCCGAGCTTCTGCAGCAGGATGCGGATCTGGTCGAGGGTGAGGCTGCGGTTGGCGTCGCGGAGGAGCGTGAGCACCTTCAGCCGGTCGAGCGCGTCCTGCGGATACCTTGCCCCTCTCCCGAGGGAGTCAGGGCCAGGGATGATCCCTTTCTCGACATAGCTGCGGATCGTCCGCGGCTCGACTCCCGCCTCGGCTGCCAGCTCGGAAATCGTGAAACCCGCGTTTTCCGCAGCGTTTTCGCCACCCATGGCCACATTATAAACACGACATCCCGCCATGTCAATATGCCGCCGTATTTTTTTGGCGGGGGCGGGCGGGCGGGCGACCGGGCGGCGGGCCGAGGGCAGGCCCCGGCCCACCGCCGTGGGCTCGAGACTACTGCTTGAGTTCGCCGCAGTCGCTGATTTCGAGCTTGGCCTTGGTGCGGCCCGATTGCGAGCCGAGGGCCTCCATCTTCTTGACCACGTCCATCCCCTCGACCACCTGGCCGAAGACCACGTGCTTGCCGTCGAGCCAGTCGGTCTTGATGGTGCAGAGGAAGAACTGCGAGCCGTTCGTGTTGGGGCCGGCGTTCGCCATGCTCAACACACCCGGGCCGGTGTGCTTGAGGGTGAAGTTCTCGTCGGCGAACTTCGCCCCGTAGATGCTCTTCCCACCGGTGCCGTTGTGGTTGGTGAAATCGCCGCCCTGGCACATGAAGTCGGGAATCACGCGGTGAAACGAGCTGCCCTTGTAGCCGAAGCCCTTCTCGCCGGTGCACAGGGCCCGGAAGTTTTCGGCGGTCTTCGGCACCACGTCGGACCGCAGTTCGACCACGATCCGACCCAGGGGCTTACCATCGGCGGTGATATCCAGAAAGCATCTTGGCAGCATCGCGTTTTCCTGTGCAAAGGTAGGGGAAGCAATCGACATCGAGGCGGTCAGCATCACGACCGCGAGCCAGTGACAAACCTTCATTCCAGTGGTCCTCTTGATGAGCGAAAAACCACGTCCTTCGATGAATCCCGCAAGCTCGACGCGGAAGCGACGGGGCAGTGCGGCGTGCTTTTGCCAGCCGCGATAGTGTAATCTGTCGGCCGGTGTGGGGCGAGCGTGCGTCAGGATGCACCTCGACCGCCCACGGGGTCGTGACCATCACGAGCATTGGCGTGCGCAGGTTTCTCACGACGATCTTGAGCACTCCGCCGGATGACGTGCCCCCGTGCGTCGCCCAGGCCAACTCGTTTCGCGAGGTCGTGTCGCTGCAGGCGCTGTTCGTGACGCTCACGGTGGCGCTGCTGGCCTACGTGAGGAGTTCGCCCGCGTTCGAGCTGCGGGTGGATCTGATCTTCGCGGTGCTCGCCTCGCTGCCCGTGATGGGCCTCTACCACATCGTGACGAGCCGCGTGATCACCGAGTCGGGGGCGGTCTATGTGTGCACGAAGCCGATCCGCGACTACGCCCGACGGGCGATGATCTTCGACTTGGCGATCGTGGTGGGCGTGTCGCTGCTCTATTGGTCCCGGCAACTGCCCGGGCAGTGACTGCGGGCACGGAAGACGGCCCCCGCGGCGAAGGTGGGCCGCAGGGTTTGCCTGGTCTCGCCACTTGAACGCGGGCCGGGCTCCGACCGGGGATTCGCCAAACCCAGCCATGCGACTGCGCCGATGGTACCGAAAAATCGGCGCCCGACTTGACTGGCAGCTTTCATGCGACCGATCTGCGGGGCGGGCGACGTGGGGCGGCGAAGGCGCAGGATCGATCGGCCTGCCCGGTGTCTCGTCGCCGGGCTGTGGTGCTGTCTCGTCGGCTCGGTCGCAGCGGATGATCCGCCGCAGCCGTATGTGGAAGAGCCACGGTACGCGATCGCCCCGCATCTTCTGGGCGCGAAGGACGGCTTCCGCGAGCGGCTGGCCGCCGCCGGCGTGACCATCCTCGCCGACAACACGGGCTTTTACATCGGCAACACGAATGGCGGCTTCGACCAGGCCTTCGACTACGCCGGGCACGGCGACTACAGCATGATCGCCGACGGTGGCAAGCTCGGTGTGCACGACGGGCTGTATCTCAAGCTGCGCGCCGAGCATCGCTATGGCGAGACGATCGTCGGCAACGTGGGCTGCTTCATCTCGCCCACGCTGATCGCAGACCTGCCGGTCTATGGCAGCGAGGAGATGTATCTGACGAACGTGTTGCTGACACAGGAATTGACCGACGCCCTCTCCATCTTCGCCGGCAAGATGGACACGCTCGATGGCGACATGAACGCCTTCGCCCACGGGCGGGGCAAGACGCAGTTCTCCAACATGGGATTCGTGTTCAACCCGATCGTGGGCGCGACCGTGCCCTACTCGACGCTCGGAACCGGCTTCGTGTTTCACCCGGAGGATGGGCCGACGGCGATGGTGACGGTGCTCAACTCGACCGACACGACCGCAACGAGCGGCTTCGACACGCTGTTCAACGACGGCCTGCTTCTGTCGGCGGCCGTGCGGGTGCCCACGCGATTCCTCGGCCGGCCGGGCCATCAGCTCATGGGCGGCACCTGGAACAGCCGCACCTACACCTCGATCGCCGAGGCCTACATCCCGTACCCGGATGTCGCGATTCCGACGACGCGCGGCTCGTGGTGCCTGTATTGGAACTTCGACCAGATTCTGGTCGTCGATCCGACGGATGCCACGCGGGGCTGGGGCCCGTTCGGCCGTGCCGGCGTCGCCGACCCAAACACCAGCCCGGTCGACGCGTTCCTAAGCTTCGGCTTCGGGGGCAACGTACCGGGCCGGGTGCGGCGCGACGACACGTTCGGCGTCGGCTGGTATTGGGCGTCGGCGAGCCCGCAGATCGGCACGCTGATCACGTCGCAGTTCGGCCCGGTCGGCGACGGCCAGGGGATCGAGTGTTTCTACAACTATGCGGTCACGCCCGCCGTCCGCATCACGCCGGACGTGCAATACGTCGTGCCGACGCTGCGGCTTGCGGAACCGGCCCTGATCGCCGGCGTACGGGCGCTGGTGAGCTTCTGAGCGAAGCGACCACGCTGGGCGGGAACCGGGGCGGTAGTAGATCCCGGTAGAAATGCAGTTATCGAAAGTCCGTTCTCTCGATCCGACCCCGCCTGGGCGCAGGCGGTCGGACGTTCATGATTCGCCGTTGATCGCGATGCTGCGACGAATCTGAGGCACGTGCAGCTGGAGGTGAAACGCCACGAGCGCGTAGGCGCCGCGGCTGTCGAGCCGGCCGAAAATCGGATGCCGGAATGCGCCACCACCCGTGAACGGATGCTGCTGCGGCAGGCTGGCGATCCGAGCGGCGAGTTCCCGAAACCGCGGCATCACCTCGGGGCCGCACTCGGCGGGATGGTCGAACCGGCCGATGTCGCCCACGTCGGGCTCGTGGCCGGCTTCGAGCCGCGGGATCAGTTCGAGGAGTGCTTCGTGCACGCCGTTGCAATGGTCGATCGTCATGAAGGCCGACCAGCTCCGCATGACGGGCGTGATCCCCGGCAGCGCTGGGACGGGGGTGCGGCCGCGAAGGATCGATTCGGGCGTCGTCGCGACGAGTTGCTCAACCGCCGCCACGGCCGCGTTGAACTGCCGCACGTTGGTGGCAAGCGAACGGTTACGGTAGCGAACGCGAAGCAGCAGCCGGGCGAAAACGTTGTCGATCATGTCGGCAGCGATCCGAAGTGCCCATCAGAGCCCGCTGGAGGGCCGGGGGCTAAGCCTGCAACAAGTACCCGCGAAAGGGATTTGGAGAATGCTACTTAATCCCGACAGAATCGCAGGTTTTGAAAATCCACTTCCCTCAATCCGACCCTGTTTCAACGCAGAACCTCCCCCTTGGCGGCCACCCGCTGAAAAAGAAGGACCCCGCTGGGGATCGCGGAGGGCGAGAGCCGACTCACAGCTGAGTCACGCCGTGAGGCAACGGGGCGGCGGCAGACGCCGGACCGGATGACCAAGGTCAGCCCCACGCGTGCGATGGCTGCTGATTGAACATCGATGTAAGATGAGGAATATGGAAATCACAGCGACTCCGTCCTGGGCCCCAACAGCCGATCGGCTTCGCACTGCCGTTGAGCGGCTCGTGGCGGCGGCGCGGCCGAGGCAAATCATCCTGTTCGGTTCGCACGCCCGCGGCGATGCTGACGACCACAGCGACATCGATCTGCTTGTCGTCGAGCCGGTCGTAGACGACCGGTTCGAGGAAATGATCCGGCTCAACCGTGCCTTGAAAGGGCTCGTCATGCCGGTGGATCTGCTGGTGGTCAGCGAACAGGAGTTTGAGCAGCGATCGGCGACACCCGGCACGGTGGAACATACTGCCCGACGCGAGGGCCGGGTGTTGTATGCCGCCTGATCGAGCTACCCCTTGGCGAGCGAGCGGATCGTACCGATATCGAGGACACCCTTCGCCCCCCAGCCCTTCACGCCTTCGGGGACGGCAGGTCGGAATGTCTCGTAGAGTTCGAAGGCCGCCGCCGCCAACTCGCGGGGCGGATAGGCCCGGGCCAGCGTCGTCATCGCGGCTCGGGCGTCCGCAAGGTGGTCGCCAAACTTCGTCTCCAGATAAGCCTCGGCACTCTCGGCGGTGACGACGGCACGGCCCTTCACCGCCCGGATGCCATCGGCGGTGTTCTTGGCGGGCACGGGGCGGCCGCAGAGTTCGATCCAAAACTCCTCGCCCCGCTCTCGCTCGCGGGCCGCCTTAGCATTCTCCTCGTGCGGCTTGAAGATCCCCAGCCGCCTGCCCTTGCTTTGGGCGTTCAAGCCCGCGAGCGCCTTGCCGAGGCTCAACGACTCATCCCAGCGGAAGCCGAGCCGCTGGGCCACGACCGCCGCCCAGAGCGTGAGCACGGGGGCGCGGTTGATCGAGATGGTCGTGGCCATGAGCAACGATACGCACCGCGGCCAGCGGCGGGGCGGTCACT
>JBJTAA010000110.1:0-2299 GCA_046090525.1 Planctomycetota bacterium | reverse complement strand
GTCATGAGCCGGGCCTATCGGCAGGCGAGCACCGCCCGTCCCGAGGGCCTCAAGGCCGACGCGGGCGCACGGCTCCTGTGGCGGTATCCGCCCCGGCGGCTCGAGGCCGAGCCACTCCGCGACGCGATCCTGGCGGTCAGCGGCAGCCTCAACCCGAGGATGGGTGGGCCAGGCTTCGACCTCTTCGAGCCGAACACGAACTACGTGAAGGTCTACGCCACCAAGACCTCTTTCACCGAGGAGGAGTTTCGGCGGATGGTCTATCAGGCGAAGCCACGGGCGGTGCTCGATAGCTTCTTCGGCGCCTTTGACTGCCCCGACGCCGGCCAGGTGCAGCCAGCCCGCACGGTCAGCACGACGCCGCTCCAGGCCCTCAACATGCTCAACGGCGAGTTTCTCCTCGACCAGGCCGACCGGTTCGCCGCCCGCGTCGAGCGGGAGGCGGGCTCCGACCCCGCCCGCCAGGTATCCCGCGCGGTGCTGCTCGCGTTCGGCCGTGAGGCGGAGCCTGGTGAGGTGACCGAGGGAGTGAAACTGATCGCGTCCCACGGCCTCGCGATTCTCTGCCGCAGCCTCTACAACGCCAACGAATTCATCACGGTTTACTGATGGACCATCCGCTCTCCCACGCCGGCCGCCACCTGCTCGATCGCCGATCCTTCCTGCAGTGGGGCGGCACCGGGCTCGGCGGCATCGCTTTGTCGGTGCTGCTCGAGCAGCAGCGGCTCTTGGCCGCCGCTGCGCCGATCCGCCCACAGGTCGATCCTGCCCGGCCGTTCGCGCCGCGGTCGCCCCACTTCGCGCCCAGGGCGAAGAACGTGGTCGTGATTTTCTGTTCGGGTGCACTCTCGCACGTCGACTCGTTCGACTATAAGCCCGAACTCCTGCGGCTCCACGACACTCCGATGCCGACGCCGGGCGGGGAGAAGCTGATCACCTTCCAGGGGGAACAGGGCAACCTGATCAAGCCGCAGTGGGCGTTCAAGCCGCGGGGCGAGAGCGGCAAGATGACGAGCGACCTCCTGCCGCGGCTCGGCGAACTGGCCGACGAGATGTGCTTCATCCACTCGATGACGGCCAAGAGCAACACCCACGGCCCGGCTGAAAACCAGATGGCCACCGGCTACACGCTCGACGGTTTTCCGAGCATGGGGGCGTGGGTCACCTACGCGCTCGGTAGCGAGTGCGACGACCTGCCCGCCTTCGTGGCGATTCCTGATCCGCGCGGCGGGCCGCAGGTCGGGCCACGGCAGTGGCAGAGCGCCTTCCTGCCGGCGGTCTTCCAGGGCACAGCCTTCACCGCCGACAAGCCGATCCCGAACCTTGCCCGTCCGACGCGACTACCCCCCGACGCCGACCTTGCCGGCCGAGAGTTCCTTCGGCGGCTCAATGACTCCCATCTGGCGCGTCATCCCGGCGACAGCGACCTGGCAGCCCGCATCAGCGCCTACGAACTGGCCGCCAAGATGCAACTCTCGGCCGCGCGGATCGCCGATCTCACCGACGAGTCGGCCGCCACGCTCACCCGCTACGGGGCCGATGATGCGGAGAACACGCTCAAGGCCCGCTTCGCCCGGAACTGCATCCTGGCCCGTCGGCTCGTCGAGAAGGGCGTGCGGTTCGTGCAACTCTTCAACGGCGCGTATGCGATGGGCGAGGGCGTAGGTAACTGGGACGGCCACAAGTCGCTCGTCAAGCAGTATTCCGTCCACGGTCCGATCCTCGACCAGCCGGCGGCAGCGTTGCTCTCCGACCTCAAGGACCGCGGCCTGCTGGCCCACACGCTCGTGGTCTTCGTGACGGAGTTCGGCCGGATGCCCACCTTCCAGAAGGGCGCCAGCGGCCGCGACCACAACCCGTCGGGCTTCACCGTCTGGCTCGCCGGGGCGGGAGTGAAGCGGGCGTTTTCACACGGCGCGACCGACGACTTTGGCTACAAGGCCGTCGAGAAGGTGGCCACGATCTACGACCTCCACGCCACGATCCTCCATCTGCTCGGCCTCGATCACACGCGACTCTCCTTTTACAACAACGGGATCGAGCGGCGGCTCACCGACGTGCATGGCCATGTGATTGAGGAGATCCTGGCGTGAACTCGAGCGGCCGATTCAATTGCGCGGTGGTGGGCACCTGCGTGGCCGACATCCTCGTGCGCCCGGTGACGCTCGGCGCGGCCATCGGCGGCGGGCGGCTCTTCCACGTCGACCCGATCGAGGTCACGACCGGCGGGATCGTCTGCAACACCGGCATCGGCCTCGCCCGCCTCGGCCTGTCGGTGGCCGCGGCGAGCCTCGTCGGT
>JBJTAA010000109.1:0-20264 GCA_046090525.1 Planctomycetota bacterium | reverse complement strand
CGAACAGGATCGCGCGGCTCGATGTCGTGCCCTGATCGAGCGCGAGCACGCAGGTCTTGCTGGTCGGCATGGTGGGATCCTTGCACGGACTCGTGCTTGGATCATACCGCTCGGTGCCTGTGCGGCGTGGCCCGGCGTGGTGGCCTCAGAGTTGACGACTGGCCGCCAGGAAGGCGGCCGTGCGAGGCGGGGGCACCCTTGGCGTGCCCTCCGCCTCGCCAAGCTCGCCGGGGCCATGGATGGCCCGGCGAGCGCTCTATTCAGAAACAGTTGTTCCGCACCTCCTCGCAGATGAGGTGCCGCAGTCGCGAGATCGCCTGCTCGTCGGTGGCCTTGGCGTCCATCCAGAATCGCCGCAGCTCGTCGCGCCACTCGGCGTTGGCGATGTACTGGTCGTACCGCCAGATCGCGTCGAGGCGGCGGTTGAGTTCGGCGACGAGGTCGTGGTCGTGGTCCGCGATCGCGGCCGTTTCGCCGATGTGCTCGTATTCGTGCTCGGTGGACAGGGACATGTTCAAAGCCTCCCGGGAAAGACGGAACCGACTCGCTCCGTCCTGGAGACTCCCGCCGCTTGAGCCTGCGGCACGTGGCAACGCTAGGGACGGACGCTGCCGGGGGCAACGAGACCGCGGCGAAACGACGCCGGCGACCCGGGGGACAGTTTGGCCGCAATCACGGGCCGGCCGCGGCGGGCCAACCGGGCGTCGTGAGCGACTCCGCTCGATCCGCCGTCCGCCAGGCGAACCGAGCGGAGCAGCCCGGGAAGGAGCCGACGACGGCCGGGCCGGCCTCGGGCCCCAGCACGCTCGCGGCGGTGGCCAGGGCATCGGCGGTCGTGGCGTCCGGCGCGACCACCGTCACCGCCGCCGGCCCGGTCACGCCGATGCCCGTCCGCGGGTCGACGATGTGGCTGTAGCGGACGCCGTCGATCTCGACGGCCTGCCGGGCGTCGCCCGATGTGGTCACGGCGGCGTGGGTCAGCAGGATCGTCTCCGGCTCGCCGCCGGGTTCCAGTGGCTCGATGGCGATCCGCCAGCCGGACGTCCCCGGTGGCGGGCCCGAGACGACGATGTCGCCGGAGGCGTCGATCATGGCCGCCGTGATGCCGCGGGTGGCGAGGATCTCGAGTGCCCGGTCGGCGGCGTAGCCCATGCCGATGCCGCCGGGATCGAGCCGCGTGCCGGCTTTGGGGAGCCGCACGGCCTGGCGGTCGGCCACGAGTTCGATCGTCCCGGGGCCGACGGCCGCCCGGGCCGCCGCGAGCTTGTCGCCCCGCGGGAGCTTTCCGGAGCGGCGGGACTGCCGCCACAACGAGGTGAGTGGGCCGACCGCGATGTCGAAGGCCCCGTCGGTCCGGACGCGAAAGCCCTCGGCCGCCACCAGGACCCGCCACAGGTCGGTGGTCACCGTCACGGCCTCGGCCATCGGGGCGGCGGCCGAGAGCCGGGAGAGTTCGCTCGCGGGGTCGTAGTCGGAGAGCACCCGCTCGAGCCGATCGATCTCGGCGAAGGCGGCGGCGATCGCGGACCGACCGGCCCGCTCGCCCGGGGCGTGGACGGTGATCGTCCAGGGCGCCCCCATCAGCCGCTGCGACTCGCGAATCCGGACGTCCGGGGCGGCCGTCGGCGGCGGCGCACAGCCCGCCACGAGGCCGGCCGCCAGCGCCACGCCGCTCACGACACGATAGACTCCGGTGATCATGAACGACGTGTCTTCCGCGCCACCCGTCGCGATCGAGTTCGAGTGCACGCCGCTGCGGAGCGTGCCCAGGCTCGACATTCCGCTCGACGCCTCGCCGCGGTACCGGGCCCGGCTCGAGCGGATGCAGCGGGCCGTGTCCGAGCACGGCACCCGGAACGCCTACTACCTCAGCGACGGCTTGTGCACCTTCCGTTTTACCAACGATCCGGAGAGCGGGTGGGTGCGGTTCCGATTCGAGGGCACCGTGTTCACCGACGAGGGGGACCAGCGGACCGCCGGCGGTGACCTGGAGATCGCGCTCGACGTCGAGACCTGCGACTGGTTGACGCAGCCGGCCGTGGAGTGGCTCACCGTCTCGGCGAAGCACGCCGTCGAGGCCGAGTTCGACCGCTACATCGCCGCCGGCGACCTGGCCAAGGCCAAGGAGCGGCTCGCCCGCGAGCAGGCGAAGAGCGACGAGGCGGGCGGCTACCTGGGCATGAACCTGTAGTCCGGCTGCCACGTGCGGTGAAAGCTGGCCGTATTGGTTCGCCGGCCGGGAACATGCTCGGAACCTTCGGACTTTGCGAGTACATACCCGATCGATGTAGCCACGGGCGTGCTCCGCAAAGCTCCTCGGTTCCTGCGCGTGCCCCCGGCCGGCTCCTCAGCATCGAATGTTTCGGCAGCGTGCGTCGGACGGGTGTTCACCCCGTGGCGCGGATCTCGAGGAGCACGCTCTCGTTGTCGGTGCCCCGCAGCGGCCACGAGGCGATGCGGCGGATGGTCACCTGCCTGCCCAGTCGCTTGCCGCGGGCCTCGGCGAGTTCCTCTTCCCAGCGCGGGCCCTTGATCACGAGCAGGCGACCGAAGGAGCCGGCCAGCGGCTCGAACCAGCCAAGGAGCTTGGAGAGCGGCGCGACGGCCCGCACCACGAGGCTGTCGAAGCGATCGCGTCCCGCCGGCCGCTTGGCGACGAGTTCCTGGGCGGCCGCGGCGTGCACCGGGATCGTGAAGCCGGCCTCGGCGACGATGGCCGCCACGGCCCGGGCCTTCTTGGCGACGCTGTCGCACAGCTCCACCCGCAGGTCGGGCCGCAGGATCGCGAGGATCACGCCCGGCGCGCCGCCGCCGGTGCCGACGTCGAGCACCCGCTCGCCGTGGGCGAGTCGCTCGGCGATCGCCGCGGCGTCGCCCACGTCGCGCGAGACGAACCGCCCCACGTCGGTGTGGCGGGTGAGGTTGAGCCGCTCGTTCCAGGCCCAGAGGCTCGTGGCGTAGCGGGCCAGGCCGCCGGCGGCCTCCGGCGGCAGGTGGATGCCCAGCCGCGTCGCCTCGGCGGCGATGTCCGCGGCCAAGCCGTCGTCACGCACCTCCCGCGGAGCCGGCGTCACCGGATGAACAGCATCTCGCGGTAGGTGGGCAGCGGCCAGAGGTCGTCGGGCAGGATCGTCTCGATCTGGTCGGCCGTCTCCCGCACCGCGGTCATCGCCGGGATGACGTCGTCGTGGAAGTGGGCCACCTCCGCCCGCACGTCGCCCCCGCCGTGGCCGGCGGCCTTCTCGAGGGCCTCGATCCGCCCCTCGAGCTCGCCCACGTGCTTGGTGAGCTTCTCGAGGGTGCCCAGATGCGGCGACTGGCCGAGCGCCTTGAGCTTCGTGGCGATGTCGACGAGCTCGCCCTGGTAGCGGTAGGCGGCCGGCAGCAGCATCGTCCGGGCGATCGTCAGCATCGCCTGGGCCTCGGTGTTGAGATCCTTGCAGTAGCGCTCGAGGTAGATCTCGTAGCGGCTCCGCATCTCCCGCTCGGAGAGCACGCCGTACTTGGCGAACAGGGCGAGGTTGGCGGGCGTCACCAGGGCGTCGAGCGCCTCGGGCGTGGCCTTGAGGTTGGGCAGCCCGCGCCGCTTGGCCTCGGCCTGCCATTCATCCGAGTAGCCGTTGCCGTTGAAGATCACGGCCTTGTGCTCGGTGACGATCTTTTGCAGCAGCTTTTCGACGGCCCCCGGCAGCCGGGAGGCGTCACCGCCCGTGGCCGCCTCCAGCTCGGTGGCGACGTAGTCGAGGCTCTCGGCCACGATCGTGTTGAGCGCCACCAGCGGCCCGGCGATCGACTGGCTCGAGCCCACGGCCCGAAACTCGAACTTGTTGCCGGTGAAGGCGAAGGGGCTCGTGCGGTTGCGGTCGCCGGCGTGCTTGGGCAGCGGGGGCAGCGTGTCGACGCCGACGGTGAGCGTGCCGCTGGCCTTGCTGCCGGTCAGCTTGCCCCGCTCGATCTGCTCGAAGACATCCGTGAGCTGCTCGCCCAGGAAGATCGAGATGATCGCCGGCGGGGCCTCGTTGGCCCCGAGCCGGTGGTCGTTGGCGCTGGAGGCGACCACGGCCCGCAGCACGTCGCCGTGGAGGTGCACCGCCCGGATCACGGCGGCGCAGAACACGAGGAACTGCATGTTCTCGTGGGGCGTCTCCCCCGGCTCGAGCAGGTTGCCGAGCTTGCAGCCCAGCGACCAGTTGACGTGCTTGCCCGAGCCGTTGATGCCGGCGAACGGCTTCTCGTGCAGGAGGCAGGCCATGCCGTACTTCTGGGCCACCCGCGTGAGGGTCTGCATGATCGACTGCTGGTGGTCGGTGGCGATGTTCGCGTTCTCGTACACCGGCGCGATCTCGTACTGGCTGGGGGCCACCTCGTTGTGCCGGGTCTTGACCGGCACGCCGAGCTTGTAGAGTTCCCGCTCCACCTCCAGCATGAAGGCCAGCACCCGCTCCGGGATCGCCCCGAAGTACTGGTCTTCGAACTCCTGGCCCTTGGGAGGCTTGGCGCCGAACAGGGTCCGGCCGGTCATCACCAGGTCGGGGCGGTTGAAATAGAAGTTGCGGTCGATCAGGAAGTATTCCTGCTCGGGGCCGGCCGACGCCATCACCTGGCCCACGTCCTTGCGGCCAAAGAGCGCGAGCACGCGGCGGGCCTGCTTGTCCACCGCCTGCACGCTCCGCAACAGCGGGGTCTTCTTGTCGAGCGCCTCGCCGGTCCACGAGCAGAAGGCGGTCGGGATGCAGAGCGTGGTGCCGTTGGGATTGTCGAGGATGTAGGCCGGGCTCGTCGGATCCCAGGCGGTGTAGCCACGGGCCTCGAAGGTCGCCCGCAGGCCCCCCGACGGGAAGCTCGAGGCGTCGGGCTCGCCCTGGATCAGCTCCTTGCCGGAGAACTCGGCCACCGCCGTGCCCTCGCCGGTCGGCGAGAGGAAGCTGTCGTGCTTCTCGGCGGTGAGGCCGGTGAGCGGGTAGAAGACGTGGGCGTAGTGCGTCGCCCCCTTCTCGATCGCCCAATCCTTCATCGCCATCGCCACCGCGTCGGCGATCGACGGGTCGAGCGGCTTGCCCTGCTTGATCGTCGCCTGGAGCGCCTTGTAGACGCTCTTGGGGAGGCGGTCGCGCATCTGCGCGTCGCCGAAGACGTTGGCCCCGAAGAGCTCGCTGGTGGGGGTCTCGCGGAAGTTCCAGCCCTGACCGGTGGGGCGATAGGCGTTGATGGCGGCGATGGCACTGGCGCGGGCGTTGGTCATGCACAAGTCCTTTCTGTGGAGCCCGATAGTGTAGCGGCTGAGCAGGCCGCCGCTCGGGCCCGATCCGGCCGCGTTGCCGGCGGCGTTGAACGTCCGCGGCGGGCGCCTTCGGCGGGCGGTCGTCAGCGGGCGGCGGTCGCGCGGCCCGGGGCGGCGGCCGGGCGGATCACCGACCGGCGGGCGATCTCGACGGCGGCGGCCAGGGCCGTGTCGCCCTGCTCGGCGGCGCTCGCCACGTTCCCGTCGACGGGCCGGGCGGCCGTCACCACCGGCACGTCGGGCTCCACGCCTACGCCGCTGAAGGGCAGGCCGCGGGGGGAGAAGAACTTGGCCGTCGTGAGCCGCATCCCCACGCCGGCGGCCTCGAGCGGGAAGATGCCTTGGATCGAGCCTTTGCCGTAGCTGCGGCTGCCGACGATCGTGCCGCGCCGGTGGTCGCGGATCGCGCCGGCCAGGATCTCGCTCGAGCTCGCCGAGTCGCCGTCGATGAGCACCACCAGCGGCACCCGCCAGGTGCCACTCTTGGCGGCCGTGTAGTTGAAGTCCTCCTCCGGGCTGCGGCCGCGGGTGGCCACCACGAGGCCGCGGTCGAGGAACAGGTCGGCCACGTCCACGGCCGCCGACAGCAGGCCGCCGGGATTGCCCCGCAGATCGAGCACGAGGGCCCGCATCCCGGCCGCGTCGAGCCGCCTGAGCGCCGCATCGAGGTCGGCCGCGGTGGTCTTCTGGAAGGAGGTCAGCCGGACACGGGCGATGCCCGCCGCCGCGTCGACGATCGCCTCCTCCTCGATGCTCGGCACCTCGACATGCTCGCGGCGGACCGTGACCGCCCGGGCGGCGCCCGGCCCCCGGACCACGGCGAGCGTCACGAGCGAGCCCTCCGGGCCCTGCAGCAGATGGGCCGCCTCGTCCACGCTCATGCCGCCGATCGAGCGGCCGCCGACGCCGATCAGGTGGTCGCCGGCCCGGATGCCCGACCGCTCGGCGGGGCTGCCGGGGATCACGTGCACCACGGCCAGACCGTCCGCCGCGCTTTTGAGCTCGACGCCGAGCCCCACGAAGTTGCCCTCGATCTGCGAGTAGAGGTCCTCGAGCTGGCCCGTCGTCAGGAAGGCCGAATACTCGTCGAGCCCGCCCACCGCCGCCGCCGCCATCTCCATGAGCATCACGGCCGGCTGGATCCCGAGGATCGAGTGGCCGGCCCGGGCCACCCACGCGGCCACCGCCTCGGCGTCGGCCTGGGTCGCCACCGGCCGCGTGGCCACGATCCGCTCGACCTGTCCGCGGTAGGCGGCCCGCCGGTCGGGCGTCGCCTGCGACGCATGGGCGGCGACGAAGGCGGGATCCTCGAGGGCCACGTCGATCGCGAGCCGGCCGCGGGCGGCGAGCCGGGCGTAGTCGGGCAGGTCGACGTGATGCGTGGTGATCCGGCCGAGCACTTCCCCGTAGGCCCGGCGAGCCTCGGCCTCCGACAGCATGGACAGTTGGCGGCGGTAGGCCGGCTCGGCATGGCGGCGGGCCACGTCGCAGTGGAGCTTGGCCAGGTCGTACTGCCGGGCGAGGGCGGGGTCGAGCGTGCCCTTGCGGGCGGCCGTCTCGCAGATCTTGACGACGTCCGACCAGCGGCCTTCGTGGGCCAGGGCGGTCGTGCGGGCTGCGAGGTCGTCGGCCTGCGGCGCGGCGGCCGGCTGCGAGAAGCCTGGGGCTCCTGCCGGCACCCACTGCAGGAACGACTCGGCCCGAATCGAGCCCGACACCGCGATGAGGAGTCCGGCGACGAGCCCGGCGAAGGCCCGGCGGCAGCCTGGAATCCACGATCGGGGGTGGCGGCAGGTCACGCGACAATCCGTTGGCGGGAGGCCGCTTGGGGGGCAGCGGCAACCAGCGGTCCGTCCTTCCGACCGCCCGCGATTATGGCTCACGGGACAAGCGCGGGCAAAAAAACGGCCGGCAAAAAACAGGGTTTTCCCGACCGGCGAGCCTTGCCTGGATGGCACGTCGTGCGCCACCGGCACCACCGGACCCTGCGACACGTTGGTACGATGGGGTGTTCGAGAGTTCGGACCCCGTTTCCCCGTCCCGAGTGCCCGCGATGCCCGCGCGATCAGACGGCGACGATGACCGCGCCGGCGGCCCGGCCGCCGGCGAGCTCGGGCCGACACTCGTGCTGCTCGACAAGGCGCGGCAGGGCGACGGCGATGCCGTCAACGGTCTGCTCGAGCGGCATCGCGCGGCGATCCGCCGGATGATCGACCGCCGCATGGACCGCGCGGTGCAGCGGCGGGTCGATGCCAGCGACATCGTGCAGGACGTGCTCGTCGAGGCCAATCGCCGGCTGGGCGACTACCTCAGCAATCCCACGATGCCCTTCGGCCTGTGGCTCAGGCACATGGCCCGCGACCGGCTGATCGACGCCCACCGCCGCCACCGCGTGGCCGGGAGCCGGAGCGTCGATCGGGAGGTGCCGCTGGTGGCCGGCGAGGCCGCCGACCGCTCGGAGGCCGACCTGGGGGCGAACCTGGCCGACCGCGAGCTGACGCCGGCGGCGGCCGCCACCTGGCACGAGCTCGAGCGACGCTTCGCCGCGGCGGTCGACCAACTCGACGAGGCCGACCGCCAGATCGTGCTGCTCAGGCATTTCGAGCACCTCTCCACGGCCGAGGCCGCCGAGGTGCTCGGCCTGTCGAAGCCGGCCACGGGCATGCGGTATCTGCGGGCGATGCGGCGGCTGCGGGGTCTGCTCGAGGGCTGATGCCGGCGGGAGTGCCTCGCCGCCGCGGGCGCCTATCATGGGCGCGGGTTTTGGCCGCACGTTTTCCTTCCCTGCCATGACATCCGCCGCCACGCGTGCCACCGATTCGCCGCTCTCCGCGGCCGACGAAGAGCGGCTGGCCGAACTCGTCGATTCGCTCTCCGAGGCCAATGGCTCGCACGCAGTCGGGCTGCTCGAGCGGCTGGTGGCCGAGCATCCCGACCTCGCGCCGCACCTGCGGGAGGTGTTCGCCGCGATGTCGATGGCCGACGCCGTCGCCGAGGCATCGACCATCCTGATGCCGCCGGGGGTCGACGGGCCCGCGGCGATCCCGGCGCCGCCGCCCGAGCCCGGATCGTTCGTGCCCGGCATCACGCCGCTGCCCGCAACCTTCGGCGACTACGACCTGCTCGAGGAGGTGGGGCGCGGCGGCATGGGAATCGTCTACCGCGCGAGGCAGCGGAGCCTCGATCGGATCGTGGCGGTGAAGATGCTGCTCCGTCGCGACCTGGCAACCGCGGCCGATCTGGCCCGGTTTCGCAGCGAGGCCGAGGCGGCGGCCCGGCTCGACCACCCCGGAATCGTCTCGATCTTCGAGGTGGGCGAGTGCGGCGGCCACCCCTTCTACAGCATGCGGTTCATCGAGGGCACGACGCTCGCCAAGCGGCTCGCCAACGGACCGGTGCCGGCCCGCGAGGCTGCCACGATCCTCGCCCAGGTGGCCGACGCGGTCGACGCCGCGCATCGCCGGGGCGTGCTGCACCGCGACTTGAAGCCCTCCAACATCCTGATCGACGCGGCGGGCATCCCGCACGTCTCAGACTTCGGCCTGGCCAAGCGGATCGAGCAGGATCGCGACGTGACCCACACCGGCGCCATCCTCGGCACACCCTGCTACATGTCGCCCGAGCAGGCCGCTGGCAGCCGGGGCGACGTCGGGCCGGCGAGCGATGTCTGGAGCCTGGGCGCGATCCTCTACCAGACGCTCACGGGCCGGCCGCCGTTCCAGGCGTCGAACCCGATGGACACGCTCCTGGCGGTACTCGAGAGCGACCCGCCGGTGCCGCGATCGCTCGACACCGCGGTGAATCGCGACCTCGAGATGATCGCGCTCAAGAGCCTGCAGAAGCCGCAGGACCTCCGCTATGCGTCGGCCGCCGAGTTGGCGGCCGACCTCAGGGCCTTCCTCGCGGGCGAGCCGGTGGCGGCCAGCCGGGGCGGGCTCACCGACATCGCCTCGCGGATCTTCCGGGAGACCCACCACGCGACGGTGCTCGAGAACTGGGGCCTCCTCTGGATGTGGCACTCGGTGGTGATCCTGACGCTCTGCGTGGTCACCGACGTGCTGGCCTGGCAGGGGGTCGTGAGCCGCTGGCCCTACGTCGTCCTCTGGGGCGGCGGCCTGGCGGTGTGGGCCCCGATCTTCTGGGCCCTGCGGCACCGGACCGGCCCGGTGACGGCGGTGGAGCGGCAGATCGCCCACATCTGGGGGGGCAGCGTGATCGCCAGCGTGATGCTGTTCTGGGTCGAGGCGCTGCTGCAGGATTCGAGCGGTCAGCCCCTGCCGGTGCTCACGCTCTCCCCGGTGCTCGCGCTCCTGGCCGGGATCGTGTTCTTCGCCAAGGCCGGGATCCTCTCGGGCGTGTTCTACATCCAGGCGGCCGTGCTCTTCGCGACGTCGCTGGTGATGTGCGTGGTGCCCGCCTGGCAGCACGTGATCTTCGGGCTCGTGAGCGCCGCCTGCTTCTTCGTGCCGGGGCTCAAGTACGAGCGGCAGCGGCGGGAGCGGTGAGGCGTGGCGAGATTCGCCATCCTCCGGGCGGCATCCGTCATCTGGGCGGCATGCGCTGTGGCCGCGGCACCAGCCCGGGCCGGCGACTGGCCGCAGCTCCTCGGGCCCTCCCGCGACGGCCAGGCGGCGGCCGACGAGCGGCTCGGTGACTGGCCGAAAGCGGGGCCGCCGCTCGTCTGGTCGCGGGAGGTCGGCGCCGGCTACGCCGGGGTCGTCGTCGCCGGCGGGCGGGTTTACCTCTTCCACCGCGTCGCCGATCGCGAGCTCGTCGAGGCGCTCGATCCGGCCACGGGCGAGACGCTCTGGAAGGACGAGGGGCATGCCACCCGCTTCCGGCCGCAGGTGGGCGGGGGCGACGGACCGCTCTGCACGCCGGTGGTGGCCGGTGATCGCGTGCTCGTGTTCGGCGCCTCGGGCACCCTCGCCTGCCTCGACGGGGCCACGGGCCGGCGACACTGGGTGCGCGAGACCCACCGCGACTACGGCGCCCCCGAGGGCTATTTTGGCGCCGGCTCCACGCCGCTGGTCGTGGGCGACCGGGTGGTCGTGAACGTGGGGGGAGCCAAGCAGGAGGCGGGCCTCGTCGCCTTCGAACTCGCCACGGGTGAGACGGCCTGGAAGACCCTGGCCGACGCGGCGAGCTACGCGGCGCCGGTGGCGGTGGTGGTCGCCGGCCGGCCGCACGTGCTGGCGGTCACGCGGCTGGCGTGCGTGCTCGTCGACGCCGCGACGGGCGAGCTCCGCTGGCGGTTCCCCTTCGGCCAGCGCGGGCCGACGGTGAACGCCGCCACGCCCCTGCTGCTCGCCGCCGATCGGTTGCTCGTCACGGCCGCATACGGCGTCGGCACGGTCTGCGCGCGATTCGACGCGGCCGGTGTCGAGCCGCTCTGGTCGGGCCACGAGGCGCTCGCCACGCAGTACGCCACGCCGCTCTTGGTGGCGGGCCACCTCTACGCGATCGACGGCCGCGACGACCTGCCACCGGCCGACTTCAAGTGCCTCGATCCGGCGACGGGCCGCGTGCTGTGGACGGAACGCGACTTCGGCTACGGCACGCTCATCGCGGCCGACGGCAAGCTCGTCGTGGCGAAGACCGACGGCGAACTCTTGCTCGTCGAGCCCGACCCCGCCGCGCTCACGATCGTGTCCCGCTGCCGGCCGTTCGGCGTGGAGTTCGCGGGTGCCGTGCGGGCGTTGCCGGCCTTGTCGGGCGGCCGGCTCTACCTCCGCGACGACCGCCGGCTCCTGTGCCTCGCCGTCGGCCGCGAGCCTCCGCTCAGCCCTTGAGCGAGTCGGCCTCGAAGGGCCGCGGCAGGAAGTCGGCCAGCCGGAAGGTGCCCCGGCCGTCGATCTCGATCGCCGTGTCGGCCGAGCCGAACTCGGCGATCACCTGCAGGCAGGCGCCACAGGGCGCGATCTTCGCCACGAGCGTGCCGTCGCGGTCGCGGCAGGTGAGGGCCACGCGGACGAGCCTCCGGCCTCCCGCCGCGACGCCGGCGAAGATCGCCGCCCGCTCGGCGCAGATCGTGAGGCCGTAGGAACCGTTCTCCACGTTCGCGCCGCAGTGGGGCCCCGGGTTCTCGGCGAACACCACCGCCGCCCCGACCTGCCAGCCCGAGTAGGGCGAGTAGGCCTGCGCGGCGGCCGCGCGGGCGAGGAAGATCAGATCGCTCGTGGCATCCACACCAGGCTGCATCGGGCACCTCGCTTCCAGGGCTCGTGAGCATACCGCCGCGGAGCCGCAGGCGGCTCGCCGGGCTCCCCGCCCGCCTCACTCGAATCGCCGCGGGGAGAGAAAGGAGAGCGGCAGCCGCGCGGCACCGGACACGGCCAAATCCGCGAGTGCCTCGCCCATCACGCTTGCGAACTTGAAGCCATGGCCGGAGAAGCCGGCCGCGATCACGACCCGTTCGTGGGCCGGGTGGAGGCCGACCACGAAGTGGTGGTCGGCCGACATCGTGTAGAGGCACGCTGCATGATCGGCGACATCGGCCCCCAGCGACGGCAGGTGCCGGTCGATGATCGCCGCGATGCGGTCGCGTTCCTCGGCATCGACGCCCCGCTCGACGGCGAGGGGATCGGTGACCACCCGGCCACCCGAGTGCTCGGCGATCTTGACGCCCCGCTCGTCGAGCTGGGGGAAGCCGTAGAAGAAGCCGTGCGGCGCGGCCAGGGCGAAACAGGGAAGCGCGCCCGGCGCGAACGCCGCCCGCCGCCGCTCCGGCGGCCGCACCCAGAAGAGCGACTTTCTCAGGACGGTGAGCGCCACAGCCGGCAGGTGGAGCAGGCCGCCCGCCCAGGGGCCGGGCGTGAGGACGAGCCGGTCGGCGGCGACGGTGCCGCGGTCGGTCTCGACCACGACGCCGGTCCCATCGGCCCGCCAGCCCCGCACGGTCACACCGGTCTCGAGCGTGGCGCCGGCCTCCCGGGCGGCGGCGGCGTGGGCGGTGACGCAGGCTTCGACGTGCAGATACCCGGCCCGCGGCTCGTGCAGGGCGGTCCAGGCCTCGGGCAGCCAGAACATCGGCCAGCGCCTGATCGCCTCGGCGGCCGTCAATTGCTCAAGCTCGAGCCCGTGCATCGCCGCCGCCCGCTCCGCCCCCGCGATGGCCTCGCTGTCGGCCGGCCCGGCCATGAGCAGGCCCGATTCGACCAGGAGCCGCCCGCCGGTGCGGGCCTCGAGATCCCGCCAGAGTTCATAGGCCCGCAGCAGCAGTGGCACGTAGTCGGGATGTTCGAAGTAGGCGCGCCGAATGAGCCGGGTCTGGCCGTGGGAGCTCCCCCGGTCGTGCGGGATCGGGAACCGGTCGAGGCCGAGGGTGCGACAGCCACGGCTGGCGAGATGGCAGGCGGCGGCGGTGCCGATGCCGCCGAGCCCCGCGACGACGACGTCGAAGTGCCGCATGGCAGGATCATAGCGGCGGCCGAGGCCCGGCCGTTCGTGCCCGGGCGCGGCGCCGCGGTATGCTCTCGGGCCGCGAGTCGAGGACTTCTTCCGGGGAAGATCGCCCATGCCGGCCGTTCACGTCTCGACGCATCCGCTGGTGGCCCACCACGTCTGCGCCCTCCGCGATCCGGCCACCAAGCCGTCGGAGTTTCGCCGCGTGGTGCGGCAGCTGACGCGGCTGGTGGCCGTCGAGGCGACCGCCGGCCTGCCCACGGGCGACGTCCGTGTGCCCACGCCGCTGGGCGAGGCGGCCGGCCGCCGGCTCACCGACCGGATCGCCATCGTGCCGATCCTCCGGGCCGGGCTCGGGATGGCCGACGGGCTGTTGGAACTCATTCCCGAGGCCGAGGTCTGGCACGTGGGGCTCTACCGCGACGAGGCCACGCTCGAGCCCAAGGAGTACTACAACAAGTTGCCGCGGAAGCTCGCCGCCACGGTGGCGATCGTCGTCGATCCGATGCTGGCCACCGGGGGCTCGGCCGTCCGCACCTGCGAGATCCTCCGGGCTGCAGGCATCCCGCGGATCGTGTTCGTGGCGCTGATCGCCTCGCCGCAGGGCGTGGAGACGCTCTCGCGGGGCATTCCCGACGTGGCGATCCACGTGGCCGCTCTCGATGCCGGCCTCAACGACGTGGGCTATATCGTTCCCGGGCTCGGCGACGCGGGCGACCGGCAGTTCGGCACCGCACCGGCGGAGTGACCACCGCCGGAGCCGGGCGCGGGCGGCGCGAGGAGCTACCGAAACGATGCGAGCCGTCGATCTGATCCGGCGCAAGCGAGACGGCGGGGAACTCTCCGCCGCCGAGATCGCCTTTCTCGTCAACGGGCTTACCGACGGCACCGTGCCCACCTACCAGTGGGCGGCCCTGGCGATGGCGATCCTCTGGCGGGGGATGACGCCCGAGGAGACCGCGGCCTTGGTCGAGGCAATGCTCCATTCGGGCACGGTGCTCGATCTCTCCGACATCCCCGGCCCCAAGGTCGACAAGCACTCCACCGGCGGCGTGGGAGACAAGACGAGCCTGATCCTCGCGCCGGTCGCCGCGGCCTGCGGCGTGACCGTGCCGATGGTCTCCGGCCGCGGCCTCGGCCACACCGGGGGCACCCTCGACAAGCTCGAGAGCATCCCCGGCTTCCGGATCGACCTCGATCTGGCCGCCTACCGTCGCGTGGCCCGCGAGTGCGGCCTCGTGCTCATCGGCCAGACCGCCGAGATCGCCCCGGCCGACCGCGTGCTCTATGCGCTCCGCGACGCCACGGCCACCGTGGAGAGCATCCCGCTGATCACGGCCTCGATCCTCTCGAAGAAGCTCGCCGAGGGCATCGACAGCCTCGTGCTCGACGTGAAGTGCGGCGACGGTGCCTTCATGAGCCGGATGGAGGACGCCCGGGCACTGGCCGCGAGCATGACGACGATCGGCCGCGCGCTCGGCAAGCCCGTGCAGGCCCTGCTCACGAGCATGGACGCGCCGCTCGGCCGCACGGTGGGCAATGCCCTCGAGGTCCGGGAGTCGGTCGAGTGCCTGCAGGGCCGGGGGCCCGACGATCTCATGGAGGTGTCGCTGGAACTGGCCACCGAGATGCTGCTCTTGGGCGGCGTGGCAAGCGGGCGCGACGAGGCCCTCGACCGCTGCCGCCGCGCGATCGCCGACGGCTCGGCGCTCGAACGGTTCCGCCGCGTGGTGACGGCCCAGGGGGGCGACGGCCGGGTCTGTGACGATCCCAACGCCGTGCTCCCGCGGGCCGAGCGGGTCGAGCTCGTGCGGGCCGGGCGGGCGGGCTTCGTGCGCGAGCTCAAGGCCTGGTCGGTGGGCCAGGCCTCGATGCTCCTGGGCGCGGGCCGGCGGACCGCCGAGGACCGGGTCGATCCGGCGGCGGGGATCGTCCTGCACCGCACCGTCGGCGAGGCGGTGGCCGCGGGTGAGCCGCTCGCCGAGCTGCACTTCAATCCCCGCCACGCCGCCGCGCTGCCGGAGGCCCGGGCGATGTTCGAGGCTGCGGTCACGATCGGTGACGAGCCGCCGGCCCCTCGCCCGCTGATCCTGGAACGGTTGTAGGCCGCCACGTCGGCGGCGCGGTAGCCTGCCGACCCACCCCGGGAACCAACGCCCATGGACGCCCTGTCACGATTTCAGGGGCTCGCCGGCGTTGTGGCGATCCTCGGCCTGTGCTGGGTGATCTCGGAGAACCGCCGGGCGATCTCGCCGCGGATGGTGGTGGGCGGCATCCTGCTCCAGGCCGGGCTCGGTTTCGCGCTCTTGAGGAGCGCGACGGGCCGCCGCGTGCTCGACGCCGCCGCCGCCTGGGTGAACTCGGTCCTGGCCTGCGCGCTCGAGGGGGCGAAGTTCCTGTTCGGCGAGAAGCTCGTCGCCAGCGACGGCCCGGTGGGCTTCGTGTTCGCCTTCCAGGTGCTGCCCACGATCGTGTTCGTGGCGGCGTTGTTCGCGGTGCTCTATCACCTGGGCGTGATGCAGCTGGTGATCCGGGGCGTGGCCTGGGTCACGGCCCGCCTGCTCGGCTCGAGCGGTGCCGAGACGATGAACGCCGCCGCCTCGATCTTCCTCGGCCAGACGGAGGCGCCCCTCACGATCCGTCCCTTCCTCGGCCGGCTCACCCGCTCGGAGCTGCTCGTGGTGATGGTCAGCGGGATGGGGCTCGTCTCGGGTGGGATGCTCGCCGCCTACATCGGCTTCATCGGCGGAGGCGACGAGGCCCTGCGGGCGTCGGCCTCCCGCAGCCTCTTGGCGGCGATCCTGATGACGTTTCCCGCCACGATCTACCTCGCCAAGATCGCGGTGCCCGAGACCGACGCTCCGGAGACGCTCGGCCGGCTCGCCCTCGACGACGAGCGGCCCGACGCCAACCTGATCGACGCGGCTGCCCGCGGCACCCGCGACGGCCTGATGCTCGCCGTCAACGTGGGGGCGATCCTGATCGCGTTCATCGCGCTGGTGACGCTCGTGAACCTCGGCCTGGGGTGGGCCGGCGGCCTGCTCGGCGACCCGGATTTCTCCGTCCAGAAGATCCTCGGCTGGCTGCTTGCGCCGCTGGCCTGGGCGATCGGCGTGCCGTGGAGCGAGTGCGGCACGGTCGGCGGCCTGCTCGGCCTCCGCACGGTGACCAACGAGGCGGTCGCCTACGAGGAGCTCGGGAAGCTCGCCCGGGGGGGCGGCATCGGGGAGCGGGCCACGATGCTCACGACGATCGCGATGTGCAGCTTCGCCAACCTCTCGAGCATCGGCATCCAGGTGGGCGGGATCGGGGCGCTCGTGCCCGAACGGCGCGGCGACCTGGCCCGGCTCGGCCTCAAGGCGCTCGTGATCTCGACGCTCGCCACCGCGCTCTCCGCGGCGATCGCCGGCCTGCTGGCGTGAGCGGGCCGCTAGCCCGTGACCAGTGTGGCCAGCCAGTAGAGGCCGCCGGAGAGCGCCATCACCACCGGCAGCGTGAGGATCCAGGCCAGGGCGATCTCGCGGACGGTCTCGGGCTGGATGCCCGACTTGTTGGCCCACATCGTGCCGGCCACGCCGCTCGAGAGCACGTGGGTGGTGCTCACCGGCAGGCCGCCCACGTCGGCCAGGCCGATCGTGGTCGCCGCCACGAGCTCGGCCGCCGCCCCCTGGGCGTAGGTCAGGTGCGTCTTGCCGATCTTCTCGCCCACCGTGACCACGATCCGCTGCCAGCCCACCATCGTGCCCAGGCCGAGGCACAGCGCCACGCCCATCTTCACCCACTCGGGCACGTATTCGACGGGCTCCGCGAGCGTGCCGGCAAGGCTCTTGAGCACCTTCCGGCGATCCTCGGCCATCCGGTCGCCGAAGGCGTGGACGAGCGTCCGCACCGAGGCGCCGAGCTCGACCAGGTGGGTCCGCAGCTCCCAGCGGCCCTCGTCGTCGAGGTCGTGGAAGCTCGTCTTGCCGTCGAGCGTGGCGATCACCTGCCGGGCCAGCGGCAGGGGGTCGAGCGTGGCGAGCACCGCGTCGGCCCGGGGATAGGGATCCAAGACCTGGTCGACCACGCTCTCGGGCTCGAAGAAGTCGAACGTCGAGTAGGGTTGGATCGAGGCGGCCACGGCCCGGTCCTTCTCGAACTCGAGCGCCTTGGGATCCTTCTTGAGCGCCTCGACGCGGCTCGTGGCGAGGTGCTCGGCCTTGAGCGCCTCCATCACCTTGACGATCCCGGGATCGGAGAGTTCCTGCTCGAGTTGTTTGGCCGCCGCCACCGTCGCCGCCACCTCGGCGTGGCCCGAGCCCATGTCGAGGGCGTAGGCGGCCGGCACGATGCCGATCAAGACGAGCATGATCAGGCCCATCCCCTTCTGGCCGTCGTTGGAGCCGTGGGCGAAGCTGACGCCGGTGCAGGTGCCGATCAGGATGCCGCGGATCCACCATGGCGGCGGGCGATCGTCCTGCGGCGGCTCGTAGAGTTCCCTGGCCGGCACGAGCTTCCGGAGCAAGAGCAGGAGCCCCGCCGCCAGCCCGAAGCCGATCAACGGGGAGAAGAGCAGGGCCGCGCCCACCTCCGAGGCTTTATGCCAGTTGATGCCCTTCGAGAGGCTGCCGTGCTCGAGCCAGGCGTTCATCATGCCCACGCCCATGATCGACCCGATCAGGGAGTGGGAGCTGGAGGCGGGCAGGCCGCGATACCAGGTGGCGAAGTTCCAGGTGATCGCCGCGAGCAGGAGCGCCAGCACCATCGCCAGCCCCTTGCCCGTCTGGATGTCGACGAGCAGGTCCACCGGCAACAGATGCACGATGCTGAAGGCTACGCCGATCCCGCCGGCGTGCACGCCGATGAAGTTCCAGATGCCCGACCAGACGACGGCGGGCGTGGGCTTGAGCGACTTGGTGTAGATCACCGTCGCCACGGCGTTGGCCGTGTCGTGGAAGCCGTTGATGCACTCGAAGCCGAAGGCGATTACGAGCGCCACGAGCAGCAGTGCCACCTGCCCGGCCGAGAGCGTGCCGATCGCGTCGAGGAAGTCCATGGCGGCGGGTTCCGGGCGTCCTGCGGGAGAACGGTCAACCTAGGGGGCGGACGGGGGGCGAACAAGCACGGCGCGGGCGTACATCAAAATCTCATACTGGGCCCGCCGCGTGCCCGGGCCGGTGAACCGGAGGCCACGAAGTTGCGTAGAATGCCGGGGGGTTTTTCTCCCGGAGGCGACGGCAGTGGCAGTGGGCGAGCGGCTGGAGGTGAGGCGGTGGCTGGCCGGATCGGCGGTGGCCTACTGGCACCACGGGATCGACATGGGTGACGGCACGGTCGTCCACGCCCGGCCCCACGACTTCCGCAATCCCTTCGGTGGCGGCAGCGTGGTGCGGACCTCGCTCGCGGAGTTCGCCGACGGCGAGGTGGTTCGGACGACGAGCGGGCCTGCGGCTGCGTTCCCGCCCGAGGAGGTGGCGCGGCGGGCCGCGGCCCTCGTGGGCCGGCAGGGCTACTGCCCGGTGGTCGCCAACTGCGAGCACTTCGCGAGCTGGTGCGCGACGGGGGAGAGCCGCAGCCGGCAGGTCGAGGCGGTGGTGCGCCGGGTCGTGACGGTGGCGGCCACGGTGGTGGCCGGGATTGTGGCCCTCCGCGGCGGCCGCTCGCTCGCCCGCCTTTGACGCGACGGCCCATTTTCAAATACCATTTTGGTATGAAGACTACCATTGATGCGGCGGGACGGGTCGTCGTGCCGAAGGCCCTTCGGGAGCGGCTCTCGCTGGCGCCGGGAAGCGAGATCGAACTCGAGGCCGTGGCCGACGGGGTGTTCTTGCGACCGGCCGCGACCGGTCCGGCGCTTGTGCTCGAAGATGGCGTGCTCATTCATCGCGGGCGCGGCGGGACAGCGGTCGATGTCGTCCAGTTTCTCCGTCAGCAACGGGCTGCTCGCGACCAAGCGGCCGGCGGGCCCTGATGCGGATTCTGTTCGACACGTCCACGCTGGTCACAGCGGTGGTGAGCACCCTGCCGCATCACAACCGAGCGTTGGCCTGTTACCGGAAGTTTCGCGGGGGCGGCGGCCGCTGGCAGGGCTTCTGCACCACCCATGCGCTCGCCGAAGCCTATGCCACCCTCACGGCGATGCCTCTGGTGCCGCGGATCTCACCCGCCGATGCGGCGCGTCTCATCCGAGAGAACTTCTCACGCGACCTGACCGTCCTGCCGCTTTCCGCGAGCAACTATGCCGCCGCGGTCGAACGAGTCGCGGCGCTCGGCCTCGGAAGTGGAGTGATCTATGACGCGCTCCATCTGATCGCCGCCGAACGACACACATGCAAGCGTGTGTATACCTATAACCTCGCCGATTTTTCCCGACTCGGATCTGATTCCATCGAGATCGTGGCCCCCTGAAAGCCCGCGATGCTCGAGTGGAGACTGGCGCGGCGGTCCCGCCAGACCTCGGCTCGCGGCGAGCTGCCGCCAGCCGATGGCCCGCGGTCAGTAGTCGGAGAGGGCGCCCGGCCGCCAGGAGACCCGCAGGGCGTTGACGACCGCGGCCACGTCGATCGCCTCCTGCACGAGGGCACCGGCGGCCGGGGGCAGGAAGCCCGCGGCCGCGAAGCCCATGCCCACGAGGCTCGCCGCCATCCCGCCGACGGCGCTTTGCAGTGCGATCGATCGCATCCGCCGGGCGATGTGGAAGAGCTCGTCCACCCGCTCGAGGGCGAGATCCATGACGACGGCCCCGGCCGCCTCGCTCGTGACGTCGCTGGCCGTGCCCATCGCAATGCCCACCGTGGCGGCGGCCAGGGCGGGGGCGTCGTTGATGCCGTCGCCCACGAACAGTGTCGGGGCGGCGGCCACCGCCTCCTCGACGATCCGCAGCTTGCCTTCGGGGGGCACCTCGGCATGCACCTCCTCGATGCCCACGACGTCGGCGAGCCAGCGGACCTCGGTCTCGCGATCCCCGGAGACGAGCATCACGCGGGAGAGGCCGTGGGCCGGCTGGAGGTGGTCGATGAACGGCCGCCCGTCGGCCCGCGGCGAATCCCGAAACCGCAACACGCCCGCGGCCTTCCCCTCGATCACCACCACGCACTCGAGGCCCGGCGCCTGTGGCGGCAGGCGGCCCTGGGCCGCCGGATCGATGAGCCCGAGCTTCTTGCGGTTGGTGATCGCGACGGCCCGCGGGATGCGATCGGCCGCCCCCAGCACCCGGCCGGTCAGCCCCTGCCCCGGCTTCTCGGCCAGTTCCTCCGCCTCGCCGGGGGGCAGGCCGCGCTCGGCGGCGGCGGCCACGACGGCCGCGGCGAGCGGGTGCTTCGAGTAGGCCTCGAGGCTCGCGGCCAGTTCCAGGACCTGTTCGGTCGGCAGGTCGCCCACCGGGATCACCTCGGTGAGCGTGGGTTCGCCGTAGGTCAGCGTGCCGGTCTTGTCGAAGATCGCGGTCCGGCAGGTGTCGAGCCGCTCGAGGATGGCGGGGTCGCGGATCACGATGCCCCGCTTGGCCGCCAGCGACACCGCGCCGATGATCGCCACCGGAATCGCGATCAGCAGCGGGCAGGGCGTGGCCACCACGAGCACGGCGAGAAACCGCACGGGC
>JBJTAA010000108.1:0-17546 GCA_046090525.1 Planctomycetota bacterium | reverse complement strand
TTCGCCGACGTGCTGCTGCTCGGCCAGGCCAGCGACGTGGCGATCGTGACCACCATGCGGGACGTGAGTCGCGTGCCGCAGGTGACCGCGGCGGTCGACAAGCTGCGGTCGGTCGGCATCCGCGTGCTCGGCACCGTGGTCAACGGCGTGGATGAGACGGCCGTGCGGCGGAAGTACGCGTCGCCGCTGCCCGCGTAGGCGGGTGACGGCCGGGGGCGGGAGAAGGGAGAACGGCGGTGAAGCTTTCCGGATCGCATCTGGCGGTCGTCGCAGGGGCGGTGCTGCTCGTGGTCGGCGCCACCGTTGTGCAGGGGCGGTGGAGCGAGCGGTGGACACCCATCTCCCGCGACGCGGTGATCGAGGCCGCCAAGCTGCTCGAGGAGCGGTTTCCCGAGCAGTTCGGCGAGTGGGAGTTCGAGCGCGAACTCGAGAGCGACCCCAAGGAGCTCGAGGCGGCCGGGGCAGTGGGCCACATCTCGCGGCTCTACCGCAACTCCCGCTCGAAGGCGCGGGTCTCCGCCTTCGTGGTCTGCGCGCTGCCCTACGATGCCTCGGCCCACACGCCCGACCGCTGCTATCCCGGCGCGGGCTTCTCGATCGGGGAGAGCGAGCACCGCGTCAAGGTGGATCTCGGCGGCGGACGGGCGGCGGAGGCCTTCACGGCCACCTTCGTCAAGGCGGGCCAGACGCTCCGCATCTTCTGGACCTACGGCGTGCCGGGCGACTCGCCCGCGGCACCGCTCGAGTGGACGGCCCCGCAGCTCGCGCGGATCGCCCTGGCCGGCGAGCCGTCGGTCTACAAGCTCTATGCGATCGCCGACCAGACGCGGATCGGCGCCAGCCAGTCGATGGTGGAGTGCGAAAACTTCATCGCCCAACTGGTGCCCGCCCTCGACGCATCGCTGGCCGGCGGCGATAATCCGACCGGTGGCGATCCCACGGCCCCGGGGCCCGCCTCCGACCCGCAGCCCGCGGCGACCGACGCCGCGGCGGCTCGCTGATCAGGCTCGAGGCCGTCGCACGGAGCCCGCCATGACCCGCCCCGCGAAACGCGCCCTCGTCACCGGGATCACGGGTCAGGATGGCTCCTATCTGGCCGAACTCCTGCTCGACAAGGGCTATGAGGTGCACGGGCTGGTGCGCCGGTCGAGCACCTTCGGCACCCAGCGGATCGAGCACCTCTATCGCGACATCCACGAGGTGGAACGGCCGCTGGTGCTGCACCACGGCGACATGGCCGACGGCAACGGGCTGGCCCGGCTGATCCGCGAGATCCGCCCCACGGAGGTCTACAACCTCGCCGCCCAGAGCCACGTCCGCGTGAGCTTCGACCAGCCCACCTACACCGCCGACGTCACGGCGGTGGGCGTCCTGCGGCTCCTGGAGGCGATCCGCGACTTCCAGGACGCGGTCGGCTACCAGATCCGCTTCTATCAGGCCTCCAGCTCCGAGATGTTCGGCAAGGTGGTGGAGACGCCGCAGCGGGAGACCACCCCCTTCCATCCCCGCAGCCCGTACGGCGTGGCCAAGCTCTACGCCCACTGGATCACGGTCAACTACCGCGAGAGCTACGGGCTGCACGCCTCCTGCGGCATCCTCTTCAACCACGAGAGCCCGCGCCGGGGCGAGACCTTCGTGACCCGGAAGATCACGCGGGCCGCCACCCGGATCAAGCTGGGCCTGCAGAAGAAGCTCTACCTCGGCAACCTCGACGCCCGCCGCGACTGGGGATTCGCCGGCGACTACGTGGAGGCGATGTGGCTGATGCTCCAGCAGGAGGAGCCCGACGACTACGTGGTCTCGACCGACGAGACCTTCTCCGTCCGCGAGTTCTGCGAGCAGGCCTTCGCCCGGCTCGAACTCGACTATCGCGACTTCGTGGAGATCGACCCGCGCTACTTCCGCCCCGCCGAGGTGGACCTGCTCCTGGGCTGCTCGGAGAAGGCCCGGCGGACGCTCGGCTGGAAACCGCGGGTCTCGTTCCCCGAACTCGTGGCGTTGATGGTCGATGCCGACCTGGAACTCGCCCACCGCGAGCAGGTGCTCCGCGATGCCGGGCACGTGGCCGGCCTGTCGCACCACTGACATCCCGGGCCGTGTCCGGCCCGAGCCTCCGGAGCCCGCCAGCGCCGCCATGACCGACCTGTCGACCAAGCGGATCGTGGTCACCGGTGGCGCGGGATTCCTGGGGCGGGCCGTCTGCCGCGTGCTGGCCGGCCGCGGCGTGCCGGCCGAGCGGCTGATCGTGCCGCGCCGGCGGGACTACGACCTCACGCTCGAGTCGGACGTGGCCCGGCTCTACGAGACGGCCCGGCCCGACGTCGTCATCCACCTGGCCGCCGAGGTGGGGGGCATCGGTGCCAACATGGCCCACCCCGGACGCTTCTTCTACGCCAACATGGCGATGGGCCTGCACCTCGTGGAGCACGCCCGCCGGGCGCGGATCGAGAAGTTCGTCCACACCGGCACGGTCTGTGCGTACCCCAAGCACGCGCCGATTCCGTTCCGCGAGGAGGATATCTGGAACGGCTACCCGGAGGAGACCAACGCGCCCTACGGCGTGGCCAAGAAGGCCGTGTTCGTGATGCTCGACGGCTACCGCCGCGAGTATGGGCTGCCGTCGGCCGTGGTGGTGCCCGTGAACCTGTACGGGCCGGGCGACAACTTCGACCCCGCCTCCAGCCACGTGATCCCCGCGCTGATCCGCAAGTGCGAGGAGGCCAGGCTCGCCGGGGCGCCGGAAGTGGTCTGCTGGGGCACGGGCGCGGCGACCCGCGAGTTCCTCCACGTGGACGACGCGGCCCAGGGGATCGTGAGGGCCGCCGAGGTGATGGCGGAGCCGCTGCCGATCAACCTCGGCGGCGGCCGCGAGATCCCGATCCGCGACCTCGTCACGAAGATCGCCGCGGCCTGCGGCTATGGCGGCCGGATCGTCTGGGACACCTCGAAGCCCGACGGCCAGCCGCGTCGGGCCCTCGACATCTCGCGGGCTCGAAACCTGCTCGGCTGGGAGCCGCAGCAGGATTTCGACGCAGGCCTCGCGGCGACGGTCGCCTGGTGGCGGGCCGAGGGGGCGTGACTCAGACCACGGGCTCGAGCGCCCCGTGGCCGAGGATGAACTTCCGCGTGCCGGCGGGCCCGTCGAAGGCGACCGTGCCCACCGATCGCGCGCCCACGCCGCTGATCTTCACGAGCACGCCCTCGCCGTACTCACCGTGACGAACGCGTTGGCCGGCGGCGAAGTCGTGGGCGGCCGGAACGTCGCCGGCCTTCGGCATGCCCCAGGTCGCCAGGTCGGTGGCTCGCCCGGCCCCCGGCTCGGATCGCCGCTTGGCACGCCGGGACGTGGCCGGTGCGTCGTCCTGCGAATCACCCGCGTCCATGGTGAGGCCGTCCGGGCGGAAGACCCGCAGCTGCGGCGACTCGGCCGGTTCCTCGTGCACGAACTCGGCGAACTCGTCGGCCGCCGCCCGGGCGGCGTCCCCGAAGGGATCGAACACCGGCCGGCCCCCCGCCGGGGGCGCCTCGTCGCCGGTCACGACGGTCTCCGAACCGGTCATCTCGGCCAGGAACACGCTGGGGGCGGAGACCCGCCGCGTGCCCCGGTAATCCCGCATCCGGGCGCAGCTCGCATGCACCTCCTCGCGGGCCCGCGTGATGCCCACGAACACGAGCCGCCGCTCCTCCTCGAGCTGGTCGGGGCGGTCGAGGCTTCGCTCGTGGGGCAGGATCCCGTCCTCCATGGCGACCATGTAGACCACCGGGAACTCGAGCCCCTTGGCGGCATGGAAGGTCATCAGGGCCACACGGTCGGCGGCCGGATCCCAGGCGTCGGCATCGGCCACGAGCGCCGTGGTCTCGAGGAAGGATCCGAGGGCATCGGCCTCGCCGCCGGCGGTGGGATCGGCCGCGAACGTGTCGTCGTGCTGGCGGGCGGCCGTCACGAGCTCCTCCACGTTCGCCAGCCGCTCGAGCCCGTCCTCGTCGTCGTCCGCCTCCTCCTCGAGCAACCGGCGGTAGCCGGTCCGCTCCAGGATTCCTTCCAGGAGCCCGGCGACGGCGGCCTCCCGGCCGGCGGTCGCGCCGAGCTCGGCATGGAGCCGGGCGAAGGCGGCGAGTTCCCGGGCGGCCTTTTTCGGCATCCCCGCGATCCGCTCGGCCGCGGCGGCCGCCGCCAGGCGGCTCACGCCATGATCCTCGGCCCAGGCCGCCAGTCGCTCCAGCGACTGCCGGCCGATGCCCCGCGGCGGGACGTTCACGACCCGCAGGAAGGCCTCGTCATCCTGCGGATTGCGCAGCAGGCGCAGCCACGCGACCACGTCGCGGATTTCCCGCCGCTTGAAGAACTCGAGTCCCCGCACCAACTGGTACGGCACGCCGGATGTCCGCAGCGCCAGTTCCAGCGACCGCGACAGTGCCGACGTGCGGAACAGGATCGCGAAGTCGCGCGGGCGGCGGCGCCCCTCGTCGACGGCGGTGGCGATCTCCATCGCGATCCGCTCCGCCTCGTCGTGGCCGGAGGCGTCGAGCACGATCCGCACCCGCTCGCCGGGCGGAGCGGCGGTCACCAGCCGCTTCGGCTTGCGGCGCGAGTTGTGGGCGATCAGCCGATCGGCGGTGCCGAGGATGTTGGCGGTGCTGCGGTAGTTGTGCTCGAGGGTGACCACGCGGGCCGCCGGGTAGTCGCGCTCGAACTCCAGGATGTTGCGGATGCTGGCGCCCCGCCAGCCGTAGATCGCCTGGTCGGGATCGCCCGTGACGGCCAAGTTCGGGTGGTCGATCGACAGCCCCCGGATGATGGCGTACTGCACGGCGTTCGTGTCCTGTTATTCGTCCACCAGGATGAAGCGGTGCCGGGCGTCGAGGCCCGCCCGCAGCTCGGGATCCTCGGCCAGGAGCCGGGCCAGGTGCACGAGCAGGTCGTCGAAGTCCACGGCATTGGCCGCCAGGAGCAGCTCCTGGTACACCGGCCACAGCCGCCGGGCCACGTCGTCGACGGGACGTCCCCAGCGGGGCTCGAACGACTCGGGAGTCAGGAGATCGTTCTTGGCCCGGGAGATCACCCCCGCGACCCGGTCGATCGGCGTGTGCGACAGCGAGAGCCCCAGCCGCTTGGCGGCCCGCTTGAGCACCGCCGACGCGTCGTCGGGATCGAAGATCGAGTAGTCGCTCGTGAGGCCGACCTGGCGGGCATAGCGCCGCAGCAGACGGGCGGCGAACCGGTGGAAGGTGCCCATCTCCACGGGCTGCGGCCCCACCAGGGCCGCCACCCGGCGGCGCATCTCGTCGGCCGCCTTGTTGGTGAAGGTGAGGGCCACGATCGACGCGGCCGGCACGCCGGCGGCGATGAGGTGGGCCACGCGGTGGGTCACCACCCGGGTCTTGCCGCTCCCCGGGCCTGCCAGCACGAGCAGCGGCCCCTCGACGTGGGCGGCCGCCTGCCGCTGGGAGTCGTTGAGACCGTCGAGGAGGCCCGCCACCACGGTGTTTTTTCCGAGGGAATTGGTCGCTTTCCGCCGCGGCGGCGCGGTGCCTGCGGCCCGCCGCTGCGTAGTCGGGTTTGCGAGCCTTTGATTATATTCGGCCCTGGATCGGGTCGGCGGCCGCCTGCCGCCGATCGACCTCACCATCGAAACCCAGTCGCACGGGAGGGACCCCATGCCTCGGATTCCGTACAAGGACCTGACACAATCCGACGAAATGGCCGAAAAGCTCGAAATGAGCACGGCCGAAATCGGGTTGTCTGTCCGCACCACAAACTGCCTCGAGGAGCGCGGCATCTTCACGGTGCACGACCTGCTCAACTGCACGCGTGCCGACCTGCTCTCGATCTCGAACTTCGGGGAGAAAACCCTCGAGGAGGTCTACAAGGCCCTGGAGAAGATCGGCTTTTTTCGGTCTCCGGCCAGCGGCCCGAGCGATCCGGGAAACCCCGCCTCCTGACTGCCGTGGGAAAAAGCCGGTCATGGCCTTTTTCCACGTGAGTAACCGGCTGCCAGGAGCGTGATCGTGCGGCTGCCGCGGCTGTTCGCCAAGAAGCGGGGCCATCGCCGGACGGGCGCCGAGGTCTGGGGCTCCGTCGGCGAGGCGCTGTTTCACGCCGTCCTGGTGCTGGCGGGCCTGGCCTTCGGCGGGCTGCTCGTCACGGGCGTGGCCGTGCCGGAATGGCGGATCAACCACGACTTCATCGCCGTCGACGGGTTGATCGTGGGCAAAGGGCTCGCCCGGCGAACGGTCCGCACCGGCACGACGACGGAGACCACCTGGCAGCCGAGCCTCCGGCTGCGATACGAAACCGACGCGGGCGCGGTGGAGTCGTGGACGTTTCGCGGGGCTCGCGAGGCCGACCGTGACCGGGCCCGCGGGCAGCTCGACCGGATCCGATTGGGCGACCGCACGGCCTGCTGGTATGACCCCGCGACGCCCGGCCGGGTGGTGCTCGAGCGGGGTTACAACTGGTGGATGTGGGCGCTGACGCTGCTCCTGCCGGGGGCGCTGCTCGCCTTCGGCGGCGCGGGCCTGTGGCGATCGCTGGCCCGGTGGGGCACGAGCGAGGAGCGACGGGCGGCCCGGGCGGCGGCGCGGCCCAGGGCGGCGGGCCACGCCGCGCTCGTCACGCCTCCGGGCGTGCCCGCCTGCGACGACATGGTCAACTCTCCGGGCACGGTGCTCCGCTTCCGCCTGCCGCTGGAGAGCCCGGAGAACTGGACCCTGCTCGGCTTCGGCCTGTTCGCCGTCCTCTGGAACGCGGTCCTGATCCTGCTGGCCATCAACGCCGGCCTCGATCTGCTCGGGGGCCGCACCGACTGGCTGCTGCTGGCGGTCATCGTGCCCTTCGCGGTCGTCGGCGTCGCCGGCATCGTGGTCTTCGCCCGTACGCTGCTGCTGGCCACCGCGGTCGGGCCGACGCAGCTGGAGATATCCGATCATCCGCTCCGGCCGGGCGGCACCTATGACGTGATTCTGGCCCAGGGAGGCTCGGGCACGTTTCGCGAGATCGAACTGACGCTCGAACTCGAAGAGCAGGCCACCTTCCGGCAGGGCACCGACACCCGCACCGAGCGGGTGGTGGTCTGGCGGGCGCCGCTCGGATCCTGGCAGGGCGTGCAGGTGTCACCGGGCACCCGCTTCGAGGCCGGGGCCACCCTCAACCTGCCGGCCATGGCGATGCATTCCTTCGTGTCCGAACACAACTCCGTCAGCTGGCGGGTGGTGGTCCGCGGGCAGCCCGCCCGCTGGCCCGCCTTCACGAGATCCTTTCCGGTGATCGTGTTCCCAGCCGCGGCCCCGGAGCCACACGCATGACCCAGTCGCCCGACCCGGCCCGCCAGCAGCCGGCGGTGCTGGCGCAGTTCACGCTGGCCGACCGTCGCTACGAACCGCTCGGCGAGTTCGGCGTCCGCTACACGGTTTCCGGCATCGAGGGCCTGCCCCTCCGGGCGGTCGAGCGCTCGGTGCTCTGGTACACCGAGGGCAAGGGGGAAGAGGACATCGGCGTGCACTTCTTCGAGCGCGTCCACGAGCCGGCCGACGCCGAGCCGCCGGCCGGCGAGTTCCGCTGCCGGCTCCCGCTCAGCCCGCTTTCCTACGAAGGGCTGATCGTCAAGATCCGGTGGTGCGTCCGCATCCGCCTGTTCTTCGCGGGCGGCCGCGACTTCGTGTCGGAGCACATTTTCGACCTCGGCCACGTGCCGGCGGCTGCCTTTCCGACCCGGAGCTGAGCGATGCCCGCCCGATCCATCCCCGCGCCGCACCTCACCAACCCCTTCGCGACCCGGCATACCCGGCCCGGGCGGCTGCCGCCGCTCGACGAGACCGGCCGCCCCCGTGACGTGCCGGCGCTCGTGGCGACGCTCGCCGGCCTGCCGGCGGCGGCCATCGTGGGCCCGCATGGAACCGGCAAGTCGACGCTGCTGCGGGCGGTCGAACTGGAACTTGCCGCGGCCGGCCGGTCGGCAGGAATCGTCCAACTCCGCCAGCGGAGCGACCTGCTCACGGCGCTGGCGATGCTCTGGCGTGCCGGCCACGGCAGCGTGCTGGGCGTCGATGGCTGGGAGCGGCTGGGGCGGACGGCGGCCGCCGCCGTCCGCCTGCTCGCGAGCGCCCGAGGCGTCCGGCTCCTGGTCACGACCCATCGGCCGGCGTGGATGCCGACCGTCGCCAGCACCGCGGCCAGCCTGTCGCTGCTCGAGGCCGTCGTCGCCCGCCTGCCCGACCACGGCGGCCTCGTCGGGGCGGACGACCTCGCCGAAACCTTCGCCCGGCACGCCGGAAATCTCCGGGAAGCGCTCGCGGAACTCTACGACCGCTTCGAGCACCGCGCACGCCGGTCGTGACGGTGGTGCCGGCGGTGCGGATGGTGCCGCCCGCCTGTTGAAAATTCACGATCCCGCGCGGTGTTTTTTCGACGCCGCCACGAGTCGCCGCGTCCTAGGGTTGCGTGCCGCCGGAAATCCGGCGAAACCCGAGGAACGAGGAACAAGCGATGAACTCGCGTCGACTCGCCGGCGTCGTCCTGGCATCGATCGGCTGCTGCCTGACGCCACACCGCCCGGCCGAGGCCCAGTGCTGCCTGACCGACCTGTTCGCCGGCTGCTGCCGCAAGGCCGCTCCGGCGTACGCGGTGGCGCCGATGGCAGTCGCGCCGGTGCCCGCCCCGATCGTCGCGCCCGTCGCGGCCCCGCCCCCGCCCATGATGGTGCCGGTCCAGCAGACCAGCTACGTCCCCGAGACGACCTACCGCACCGAGTACAAGTGCGTCCCGGTCACGAGCTACAAGCCGTCCTGCGAGATCGATCCCTGCACCGGCTGCACCGTGGAGTGCATGCAGCCGGTCACGCAGTACGTCCAGCAGGCCGTCAACGTGCCGGTGACCCAGTACCGGGCGGTGACCACGACGAAATACGTGCAGATGCAGCCCGGGGCCGCCGCGCCCGTCGCGGCCCCCGGCACGCCGGTCGCCCCGCCGGCCGCGAGCCCCTTCAGCGCTGGGCAGACACCCCCCCCGTCCTGTTCCGCCGCGGGGGCCGACGTCTCCCGGCAGCCGCTCCCCGGCGTCCAGCCGCCGGCCCTGCCACCGAACACGATCCAGCCGGCCCCGACCTACCAGTACCAGCCGATCTCGCCTCCGATCTCCAACGCCCAGCCGGCGCCGCAGGTGATCGCACCGCAGGCGGGCACCTACGCCCCGGCGCAGACCCAGGCCGCTCCGCAACTCCAGCCGACCCAGCCGCCGGCCCTGACGCCCGCGCCGTCGCTCAAGCCGATTCCCGAACTGCCCCGGACCGATCGGCCCGGCAGCGAGGCGGCCTCGGCCAATGCCGCCGGCATCGCGCCCGGCAGCCAGAACGGCGCCGGCCAGGCGGCCCCCGCCACCGGTGAAGGCCCCTCTCGCATGCCCGTCCTGCCCGGCACCGGTCCCGGCGCGGCCACCGGCGCGTTTCCCCGGCTGCTCGAGCCGACGAGTCACACGACCTCGTGGGGCCCTTCCGACGGCGGCGTGGCTCGGGTCCAATACCCGACGGCCGCCCTGCCGGCGTGGCGGCAGGCACAGCACTGAGCAAGCGACCTCCGGGTGCCGGCCCCGGCCGCACCCGAGAGGCCCGCCGTGACCAACGCCGACATCGCCGCCGCCTTCGAGCAGGTGGCCGATCTCCTCGAGTATCAGGGGGAGAACGTCTTTCGCGTGCGGGCCTACCGCAACGCCGCCCGCACGATCGACGGGCTCGTCGAGTCGCTCGCGAGCGTGCGGGCCGATCGGAGCCGGTCGCTGACCGACCTCGAGGGGATCGGCACCGATCTGGCGGGCAAGATCGAGGCACTCCTCGACACCGGCCGCCTGCCCCTGCTCGAGGAACTCGAGCGGCAGGTGCCGGCGGTGGTGTTCGAGTTGATGCGGGTGCCGGGGCTCGGCCCCAAGAAGGTCAAGGCGCTCGTCGACGCCCTGGGCATCGACTCCCTGGCCGCGCTCGAGGACGCCTGCCGCCAGGGGAAGGTGCGCGAGGTCAAGGGCTTCGGCCCCAAGACCGAGGCGACGATCCTCGAGAACCTGGCCTTCGCCCGCGATCCCGAGCGGGCCCGCCTGCTCTGGAACGAGGCCGAGGCGATCGCCGCGGAACTGCTCGCCTGGATGCGGGGCTGCCGGGCGGTCAGGCGGGTGGAGACGGCCGGCAGCCTGCGCCGGGGCCGGGAGACCGTGGGCGATCTCGACATCCTCGTCGACAGCGACGACCCGGCGACCGTGATGCAGCGGCTCGTGGACTGGCCGGAGACGGCCGACGTCCTGCTGCGGGGCGACACGAAGACGAGCATCCGCGGCCCCAGCGACGTGCAGGTCGATCTCAGGGTCGTGCCGGCCGAGTCGTTCGGCGCCGCGCTGCAGTACTTCACGGGCTCCAAGGAGCACAACGTCCGGCTGCGGGGCCGGGCCCGTGATCGTGGCTTGTCGATCAACGAGTACGGCGTGTTCCGGATCGCCAAGGACGGCGGCGAGGCCAAGGGGCCCTCGCTGGCGGGGCGGACGGAGGAGGAGGTCTATGCGGCGGTCGAGCTCCCGTGGATTCCGCCCGAACTCCGCGAGGGCCGCGACGAGATCGTGCTCGCCGAGCAGGGGGCGCTTCCGGAGCTCGTGACGCTCGCCGACATCCGCGGCGACCTCCACATGCACACCACCGCCACCGACGGCGAGGCGACGCTCGCCGAGATGGTGCGGGCGGCGATCGACAAGGGGCTCTCCTACGTCGCCATCACTGACCACGGCCAGCGGGTGACGATGGCCCACGGCCTCGACCGCCGCCGCCTGCTCGCCCAGTGGGGCGAGATCGACCGGCTGAACGAGTCGCTCGCCGCCGCCGGCCGGCCGCCGCTGGTGGTGCTCAAGGGGATCGAGGTCGACATCCTGGAGAAGGGGGGCCTCGACCTGCCCGACGACGTGCTCGAGCGGGCCGACTGGGTGGTGGCCAGCCTCCACTACGGCCAGAGCCAGTCCCGCGACCGGATCACGGCCCGGATCATCGAGGCGATCGAGAACCCGAACGTGGCCGTGATCGGCCACCCGACCGGCCGGCTGATCAACCGCCGCCCCGCCTACGACGTCGACCTCGAGGCGGTGATCGAGGCGGCGGCCCGCACCGGCACGTTCCTGGAGATCAACGCCAACCCCTGGCGGCTCGACCTCGACGACCGGCATGCGGCCGCGGCCAAGGCGGCCGGCGTGAAGATCGTGATCTCGACCGACGCCCACTCCACCCGGGGCCTCGACGTGATGCGGTGCGGCATCCTCCAGGCCCGGCGCGCCGGCCTCGAGGTCAAGGACGTCGCCAACACCCGCACCCTGGCGGGCCTGAAGAAGCTGATGAAGAAGCGGTAGGTGTGCCTATTCCGCGGGCAGGATGCCCGAAGCGAGCGTCCGGCGATGGGTCACGGACAACCCCGAGCCGGTGCGGCCAGAGGCGATATCCTCTGTGATCCGGTCACGGAGTGACCCCAGGAGCCCGGTTCCGCCGAAACCGGTTCAGGGTTGGGGCGACGTCGCACGTGATCTGGTCACGGAGTGACGGGACTCCTGGACCAGCAGGCTGGGATGCTTGCGGCGGGGTCGGTCGGTGAGACTCGCACAAGCCGAAGGCGATACGCGGCAACCGAACGTCGCACCATCGTCCCCGGGCAGGTCGTAGCGATCGCCGGAGGCGCGGAGAGGATCACCGCCGGCCCCGAATCCGCGCTGCCAGACGCGACGTCCTGCGTGATCCGGTCACGGCGTGACCGGACTCCTGGGGGCCTTACGGGGCTTTCACGCACCGGAAGCCGATGTGGTTGGTGCCGCTCGACACCTCCCCCTTGCCGCGGGTGCCCACGATGTAGCGCGAGCAGTACTGATCGGTGCACAGGAACGAGCCCCCCCGCTGCACCCGCTTGGGCTGACCCGGCTCCTGTGGGTCGAAACTGTCGGCCGGGCCGCGGGGATTCACCGCCACGCCGTCCCGGGCGGCGCGGGCGTAGGTGTCGGGGCGGTACCAGTCGCTGCACCACTCCCAGACGTTGCCCGACATGTCGAACAGGCCGTAGCCGTTGGCCGGATAGCGGCCCACCGGGGCGATGCCCGCGTAGCCGTCGGCGCCCGTGTCGTCCACGGGAAAGCGCCCCTGCCAGGTGTTGGCCATCCACTTGCCCTCGGGGCGAAACTCGTCGCCCCACGGATAGGCGGCGCCCGAGCGGCCGCCGCGGGCGGCGAACTCCCACTCGGCCTCCGTCGGCAGCCGTTTGCCGGCCCAGGCGGCGTAGGCCACGGCGTCCTCGTAGGCCACGTGCACCACCGGTTCGTCGTCGCGGCCGTCGAGGGAGGTGCCCGGTCCGCCCGGCTGACGCCAGCAGGCACCGGGCACGTAGGACCACCAGCGGAGGTGGCTGCCGTCGCGGACCGACACCGGGCCGGCCGGCGGCGCGAACACGATCGAGCCGGCCACGAGGTTCTCAGGGGGGGCGTCCGGGAAATCCTCGGCCCGCGGCGGCCGCTCGGCCACGGTGACGTGGCCGGTGGCCGCCACGAAGGCGGCGAACTCGGCGTTGGTGACCTCGTGGGCGTCCATCCAGAAGCCGTCCACCCGCACGCGATGAATCGGCCGGGCATCCACCATGGGGTCGTTGCCACCGAAGGGCAGGCGACGCGGATCGGCGCAGCCCATCGAGAACTCGCCGCCGGGAATCCACACCATGCCCTCGGGCGCCGGCCCGGGAGGCTCGGCGACGGCGGGCACGGTGGCGGCGAAGTCCGAGTCGGCCAGACCCGCCACGCCGCATGCCCACCAGGTCGCGACCGCGGTCGCGGCGCGGAGCATCGCCGTGGCCGGCCGACTCGCGGGAGGGCGACGCTCCCGCGGCGAGGTGGCGTTGACGCGGCTCACGCGGGCCTCCTGCCCTTCAGGGGGCGCTCGAAGCTCCGCCGCAGGGCCTTCCGCCGGGAGGGCTTCCACCACTTGATGAAGGCCTTTTTTGCCTCTTCGGCCCGGGCATCCTCCAGCCGCCGCAGTTCGGCCAGCGTCCGCCGATCCGGCCCCACACCCTTCTCCCGCGACCAGCGGCGAAACCGATCGGCCGCGGATGCATGGTCGGTGAACTCCCCGAGCGTCTCCTGCAGCTTTTCGAGTTTGTCGTGGCAGGCCGCCAGTTCGTCCGCCGGGAACACGGCCGCGAAGATCTCGAGGGCGTAGCGCAGCTTCTTGCCCTCGATCCGCAGGCGATGGATGTCGGCCGCGTCCCTGAGCCTGCGATCCGCGCGCCGGAAGAAGTCGTCCAGCAGGCGGCGGAAGCGGCGGCGGCCGTAGGCTGCGAACGACTCGACTCGTCCGCACCCGGCGACCTTGTCGATCAGCGTCTCGACCCGGCCGGCCCAGTCGGCCGCCCGGAGTTCGTCGCGCACCCCCTGAATCGGCTGCCGCGACACGTCGCGGCGCTTGGCGAGCATCGCCACGAGCCGCTCCCGGGCCCGGGCGGCCCGGACGGATCGCTGATCGCCACCCGTCGTCCGGGGCGACTCCCGCTCGAGCCTGCCGGTCAGCACGTCGAGGTCTCGGGTGTCGCCGGCGGCCCGACGCATCCGTCGCAGCCGCTTCTCGAACCAGTCGCGGTCCGCGGCCGGCAGGAGACCACGGAAGGCGGCGAAGGCGGCCAGCGTGCGGCGCGTGGCCACCCGCAGGCGATGCACCCGCTCGGGCTCGTGGCGGGGGCGACAGGCGGCGGAGAGGTCCGACCAGACCGCCTCGAGACGTTTCCGCAGGGTGCGTTCGGCGACCTGCACCACGGGCGTCCTGCCGGTTTCCACCACGGCCCAGGAGTTCGACCGTGCCATGCCCGCGATCCGCCATCCACCGGTAGCATCCGCCCCGCGGCCCCATCGGCCCCGGATGCCCGTACTGTAGGGGCCGCGGACACACGCCGCCAGCATCGTCGCTCAGGGCCGAGCGGCGACGTCGCCGGCGGCGGGCGACTCTCCCGGCAGCCGTGGCTTCGTGATGGTGACGTCGGAGGCGAAGATCGTGCCCACCCCCATGGCCCCCTCGCCGTTCCACAGCCGACCCTTGAGGCTGATCGTGTCACCGGCCGCCACCAGGTCGAGCCGTGCCGCGTCGATCGTGGCCACGGCGTCATCCGCCAGCGTGAAGGTGAGCTTCCGCAGCCGTCCGGTCGGCACCTTGAGCGTGAGCGTGCCCTTGTGAAGTCGCTGCACGGTGCCCACGATCGTGCCCCGCCTGCCGGCCTCCACCGGATCGGGCTCGAAGTCGGCGGGGGGCGTGACGATGTCGAAGGCGGCGAGCGGCGCACGCGCCTCGCCCCGGGCGTCCACCTCCGCGATCAGGCGGACGATCTGCCCCGGGCTGAGCACTGCGGCGGGCACGCGGCCGGTGATCCTCAGCCGCGTGACGCCGGCCGGATGCAGCTGCACCACGAGCGGCTCGCTCTCGGCGTCGGCCCCCGGCTCGGTGAACGCGATCAGGCCGCCGGCGAGCGTGCCCGCAGCCGCCACCACGGTGCCCTCGTACTCGTCCTCGGGCAACCGGTCGATGATCAGCTTGTTGCGGTTGACGGGTTCCGTGATCGCCCGCCGGCTGCCCCGGCACGCACCGAGGTTCCAGAGCCGCTGGTAGGCCCCTTGAATCGCCGCCGACTTGTAGAACACGCCCCACTGGATGGTGCCGTCGGCCGCGATCGGGGCCGGGGCCTCCTGGCTGTCGGCATAGGGGTTGTAGGGGGCGACCTGGCCGCGGGCCGTCGCGGTGGCGACGAACACGCCGCAGACGAGACACAGGATCGGCAGGCCACGCGGCATCGGACGGGTTCCCGGGGGACGACAGGACACCCCCGGAGGCTACTTCGACAGACCGGCCCGATCAAAGCGACCGAAACCGCGGCTGGACGCACCGCCCCCAGGGCCGGCGTGGTCGCCCCGGCCCGGTTTCCAACGTGCGTGGGGGCGTGTCCGCCCGGGGCTCACTCGCCCTCGCCCGGCGCCTCGAGCGTGGCCACCCCCGACGCCGACTCGCCCGCCGCTTCCATGGCGTCGCTGCCGGCCGACTCCAGGAGCGGGAACTGCCGCGCCAGCAGGTTCTCGCGATCGAGCCTGAGGGCGTCGAGCGCCTCGGGTCGGACCCGCACCTCGGCCGACTGGAACGTGTTGAATCCCGTGCCGGCCGGAATCAGGTGGCCGAGGATCACGTTCTCCTTGAGGCCCACGAGGTTGTCGGTCTTGCCCGCCAGAGCCGCCTCCGTGAGCACCTTCGTGGTCTCCTGGAAGCTGGCCGCCGAGATGAAGCTCGAACTCTGGACGCTCGCCTTGGTGATGCCCAGAAGCTGGGTGCTCGCCGAGGCGGGCTTCGGAGTGGTGCCCTTGGCCGGCGTGCCGCCGAGGGCCTCGATCTGGCTGTTCGCCTGCTGGAGCACCTCCTTGGGCACGATGCTCCCCGCCGCGAACTCGCTGTCGCCCTTGTCGGTGATCTTCACCGAGCCGGCCAGCCGCTCGTTCGCCTGACGGAACTCGTGCCGGTCGAGCACGCTGCCCGGCAGCAGGTTCGTGTCGCCCACCGTCTCGATCTTCACCTTGCGGAGCATCTGCGAGACGATGATCTCGATGTGCTTGTCGTCGATGTCGACCCGCTGGCTGCGGTAGACGTTCTGGATCTCGCGGACGAGGTATTGCTGCACGGCCTCCTCGCCCGAGATCCGGAGGATGTCGTGCGGCACGAGCGGCCCGTCGACGAGAGCCTCACCGGCCCGCACGTAGTCGCCGGGGTGCACGCGGAGGTGCTTGCCGTGGGCCACGAGGTGCTCGTGCTCCACGCCGCTGTCGCTCTTCACCAGGATCGAACGCTTGCCGCGCCGCTTCTCCTTGCTGATCTCGACCTTGCCGTCGGTCTCGGCCATGATCGCCGGATCCTTGGGCTTGCGGGCCTCGAAGATCTCGGTGACCCGCGGCAGGCCGCCCGTGATGTCCTGGGTGCCGCTCGCCTCGCGGGGCGTCTTGGCGAGCACGTGGCCGGCCTTGACCATCTCGCCCGGCGAGACCTCGATGTAGGCCTTCTCCGGGAGGTAGTAGAACTCCTGGATCTGGCCCCCCTCGTCCTCGATCACGATCTGCGGGTGGTAGACGCCCTTGTGCTCCATCACCATGCGGCGGGTGTGGCCGCTGGGATCCTTCTCGATCCGCAGCGTCTCCCCCTCGACCACGTCCTCGTAGCGGACCTTGCCCGCCACCTCGGCCAGGATCGGGATCGAGTGCGGGTCCCACTGCACGAGCACGGTGCCGGGCTTGACCTCCTGGTCCTCGGCCACCTTGAGGATCGCGCCGGCCGGAATCTCGAACTTGTCGACTTCGAGACCCTTGGCGTCCAGGATGGCGAGCTCGCAGTTGCGGGCGAGCACGATCGACTCGCCCTGCTCGTTCTGCACGGTCCTGAGGCGGGTGAACTTCACGGTGCCCGCCCGCTTCGCCTTGTACTCGCTCTCCTCGATGGCCCGCTGGCCGACGCCGCCGATGTGGAAGGTCCGCATCGTCAGCTGCGTGCCCGGCTCGCCGATGCTCTGGGCGGCGATGATGCCCACCGCCATGCCCTCCTCGACGAGTGAGCCGGTCGACAGGTCCATGCCGTAGCAGAGCCGGCAGACGCCCAGCGGAGCCTCGCATGTCAGCGGGCTGCGCACCTGGATCTTGTCGAGGCCGAGTTCCTCGATCTGCCGGGCCATCCGCCGGTCGATGAGGTCGTCCTCGTGGGCGATCACCTCGTTGGTCTTGGGATTCACGATGTTCTGCCGGCTGACGCGGCCGCGGATGCTGTCCGCCAGGCTGACGTCCACCTTCTCGCCCCGGTAGAGCACCGTCTTGGTGATGCCCTGGGTGGTGCCGCAGTCGTGCATCGTGACGACCACGTTCTGGGCCACGTCGGCGAGCTTCCGCGTCAGGTAGCCCGAGTCGGCCGTCTTGAGGGCCGTGTCGGCCAGACCCTTGCGGGCCCCGTGCGTCGAGCTGAAGTACTCGAGCACCGTCAGCCCCTCGCGGAAGTTCGCCTTGATCGGCGCCTCGATGATCTTGCCCGACGGCTTGGCCATCAGGCCGCGCATGCCGGCCAGCTGCCGGATCTGCTCCACGCCGCCGCGGGCACCCGACTGGGCCATCAGCTGGATCGGGTTCACGTAGCCGCTGCGGCGGTTCGGCTTGGCGTCGGTGTCCTGCTCGAGCTCGGCCATCATCTCCTTGGTGATCTGCTCGCGGGCGTGCGTCCACACGTCGAGCACCTGGTTGTACCGCTCGCCGTCGGTGATCATGCCCTTCTGGTACTGCCGCAGGATCTTGAGCACGCCCTTCTCGGCCTCGCCGATGATCCGCGTCTTGCTGGCCGGCGTGATCAGGTCGTCCGTCGCGAACGACAGCCCGCTCTTCGTGCTCCAGCTGAAGCCCACCCTGTTCATGTCGTCGAGCAGGTCGATCGTCCGACGCCGGCCGAGCGTCTGGTAGCAATCGGAGATCACCCGGGCCAGCTCGCTCGACCGCATCGGGA
>JBJTAA010000107.1:0-2565 GCA_046090525.1 Planctomycetota bacterium | reverse complement strand
CACCGCTCGTGGCCGAGAGGGCCGTGGCCGTGGCGATCGTGCCGCCGAAATCGTCGGCCCGGAAGCCGTCGCCGCCGGCCGGCTGATACCGCTTGATCGCGTTGGCGATCACCTGGACGTCGTCCTGTAGCGCGCTGGCCGGCAGCTCGCTGGCCGAGTCGCTGGGATGGCCGAGGGTCCACTGGGCCACCTCCCGGCTGGAGTCGGCCCCCATGATCGAGCCGTGCAGCGAGTCGTAGCCACGGGTGTATTCTTCCGTCTTCTTGCCGGAGAGGTCATAGTCCGACTGGTGCAGCAGGCCGAAGTTGTGGCCAAGTTCGTGAACGATGCCCGAGATCCGCGTCCGGGCCACGCTGCTGGCGACCCAGGACTCCGGCTTGGTGTTGGGAAACACGTCGACGAAGCTCGTGCCCCCGGTCACGTCGTTGCTGATCACGATCCACGCGAAGGGCCCCGTCGGCTTCACGGTGGTCACGTTCACGTCGAACATCGCGAAAAAGACCGACACCCCCCGATGGGCCTCGGTGATCGTGGCCTGCTCGGTCGCGTTGAACGTGGTCGGGTCGCCGTCGACGTCGTAGGCGCCGAGCGTGGTCCCGTGGCCGTCGAAGTCGAGGTAGATCGACGTCGGCGCGTTGCGCAGGCTGTGGAGTTCCGGAAGCCCGGTGGCATTCGCCGACGGCTGGGGCAGGGGGCCGTCGGGAAACGTGAGCCCGGTGGCCGAGGCTTCGACCAGCAGGCTGGAGAGGTGCAGCGAGAAGCCCGGCTCGCTGCCGGCCGACGTGACCAGCAGCCCGTCGTCGGCAAGCGAGGCCGGTCCGGAGACCAGGTCGCCATGATGCGTCCCGCAGAGCGGCAAGCGTGACTCGAGCGACTCGATGCCAAGCTGCTTTTGCCGCGACCTGTCGCGCCGAACTGCACGTCGCCTCGGTGGGAATCCGAACATGGCCAGTGGACCTCTACCGCGCCAAGTCACGAGCAAGACGCCTTGCAACCGCAGACGCCCGCGCTCCTCAGCAGATCCGTCGCCGGCGGGCGGCTGCCAGGCCCGTGAGGCCGAGTCCGATCAGACCCGTCACGATCGTCGCCGGCTCGGGCACGGTAATCACGACCAGGTTCACCTGCCCCGCCGTCCCGGTGTCGATCCCGAACGTGAGGCCCGAGCCGAGCGTCGGCATCGTGCCGAGCGACAGCGTGTTGTTGGTGAGCGTGCCGGTGTAGTCGAAGAGCCGCCATGAGTTCCCTACGGTGGCCGACAAGAAGCTGTTCGCGACGCTCTCGGCGACGTTGATCGTGCCGGCGAGCGTGAGATCGCCCAGGATCGAGGAGAGGTCGTTGACGCCGCCCCCCACCGTCATGTCGCTTCCATTCAACTCGTAGCTGAGGATGGAGCCGCTGCCGAGCGAGAGATCGCCGCCGAAGGTGAGCGTTCCCGGCGACGACCCTGGTGCGATCGTGCCCACGGACGTCACATCTCCCAGAATCGTGCCCGAGCCCCCGAGCGCCTGGCCGGCACCGAGCGAGAAGCCTCCGGTCAGCGCGGAGACATCGAACGTGGCCCCGTTGGCCACGGTGATGATGTCGCTATTGGAGATCGAGCTGGTCGCGGCGAGAGCGAGCGTGCCCGTGCTGATCGTCGTGTTGCCGCCGTAGGTGTTGACTCCGCCGAGAATCAGCTTGCCGGACACGCCGGTGCCGATCTTGGTGATCCCGCCCGACGTCCCCGAGAAGATGCCGGAGAGCGTGACGTCGCCGACGGCGTTGGCCGCCTGCTGCGACGTGTCCACGGTCAGAATGCCCTCGAGCGCCTTGCCCGACGCGATCGTGAGTGCGGAGGTGGCCAGATCGTCCCTATTGAAAATAAGCGATCCGGACGAGGGCAACGCCACACTGGTGTACGTGACGGCACCGCCGGTGGAGCGGGCCGAGATGCCGGCTCCGCTCTCGAGCGTGACGGCATTGGTCACCTGGCCGCCCGTGGGGGCCTGGGTTTGGCTCACGAGCCGAACGCCGTTCCTGACCAGCACGGTGCCGGTGCCCAGGGCATCACTGCCGGTGAAGAACGCTCGCTGGCCCGAATTCATCGCGAAATCCCAGTTGACGTTCGATGCACCATTGGCGGTATTCCCAAGGCTGAAACCACCCGAACCCGTCACGATGACCGTCTCGCCCAAACCCGTGAACCGGCCATTGACGATCAGATTGCCCGACGCGCTGACGTCGAGCTTCCCGCCGCCCGAGCCGATCGTGATGCCGCGAGCAGCCGGCAGCGTGAGCGGGGCAGTCGTCGTCCTCAGCGTGGCCCCGTTCGAGATCGTCAACTGATCGGCAGTGAACGAGCCCGGGGCCGCACCTAGCTGGTTGGCGTTACTGATCTGCAGCGTTCCGTTGGTGATCGACGTCTTGCCGATGGTGTTGGAGGCAGTGAGGACCAACGTTCCGGAGCCCACCTGCGCGATGTTGATCCCGCCAACGATCGCGCTGTTGAAGTCCACGCCGGAGGTGATCGTGTCGCTGCGGTTGAAGGCGAGCGTGCCGCCGGCCGAACCCGTGATCACGCTCGAC
>JBJTAA010000106.1:0-6570 GCA_046090525.1 Planctomycetota bacterium | reverse complement strand
TCGAGGTCGACCGGCGGCGCGGAAGGCGAGGGGGCGATGGGATCGTGTTCCATGCCGCACCAATCGCGTTCAGGATCCAGGAATGGCGACCACCTCGCCGCCGGAACGGCTGCCGAGCGCACCCCAGACGCCATAGGGGCTCGGCCCCTTCTGGCGATCGGGCAGGTTCGGGTCGCCGGCATCGATGCTGTCGCCGATGAACCGCACCGCCCCGTCGGCCATCAGCCCCATGACGCCCCCGGGATGACGGCTCTGGGGAGTGAGGCTGCCTCTGAGATCGTAGTCGCTGCAACGGGGCGCGTTGGGTGGCAGGACCGTTGAGAAACTCACGCAACTTGGGCGCCCGAAACTCCACAGCCAGCCCGGCGAGCGCGTCATGACAAGCAGAACGGTGCCGGCGCGAAACCCGTCACCCGCAAACGCCGCGAGACAGTTGGCTGGAGAATAGGAAGCGTCCAGAGAGACTGCAAAGCGGTTGTTGGCAACCGCCTCATGGTTCGCGTCGGAGTACGTGATGCCTGACGAGCCATTGGTCTTTGCTCCGGTTTGCCCCAAGCCTCGGGGTCGTACACATTCAGACACGGCGATGGTGTTGCTAAGCCCGTCTCGCACCGATGCCAGCCGCACGCGACTCTGGAGACCGAATAGGCCGCGCAGTTCAGACTGAAAGGCCGAATCGAGTGCCGGGGGCCTGGGATCCGCAGTGCTGAACTCGCGGTATCGATCTCCGATCGAGAACAAGTAGTTGTGGGAGCGGGGCGTCGAGTCTGATGGGCACAGCAAGGTAAGTATTCGAGCGGACTCGTAGACGGGATGCTGGACGTAAGGCCAGCGGGCAGTCTCGATTGCGGCGTAAAGCGATTCCTCTCCGATGTAGGGCAACAGCATGACAAAGCCGCTCGCCAATCCAATGCCTGGCCGCGGGTATGGCTTCGTCTCAGGCGGCGTGCCCCAGGTCAGCGTGCATGTGCTGTCGGGGCCGCCCCAGGATGGCGGCAGCACGCCGTGGGCCTCGTGATGGAGCATCAGGCCCAGCCCGAGCTGCCGCAGGTTCGAGGCGCACTGGATGCGACGGGCAGACTCGCGGGCGGACTGCACGCCCGTCAGCACGATCCCGGCCAGCAACGCGAGGATCGCGGTCACCACGATCAGTTCGATCAGCGAGAACGCCCGGCGACACGACACCGTCCCGGCGCTGCCTGTCGTTGCCATGATGAGTCCCCCGCCGCCTGCGTCACTCGGCAGCAGGATACCTTCCACCCCGGCGGGCTGCACGGGCCGGGGCTGGCCGTGCAGCCGTGAAACAGCGGGCGACGAGACTCGAACTCGCGACATCCAGCTTGGGAAGCTAGCGCTCTACCAACTGAGCTACGCCCGCGACGGGCCGCAGTCTAGCACGCGGCCGAGGCGACGGCAGGGGCCGAACGATCACCCGGGCGGCCGCGTAGAATCGAACCATGTCGCCCCGCCGCCAGGAGCCCTTCCCGTCGTGCCACATGCCGCCCGAGAGCCCGCCGCCCCGAGGCGTGGCCGCCTCCTCATGATCACCAAGGTCGCCCTCGGCACCCTGCTCCTGCCGCTCCTGCTCGGCACCGCGGCTATTCCGCGGTGGCTCTCGAGCCCCGACCGATTCAGCCGCATCGTCGCCGACGCCCTGCCCGAACTCGAGGGCGACCTCACGGTCGACACGGTGCGGCTCGGCTGGATGGGGCCGATCGCGCTCGAAGGCGTCACGCTCAAGCCGCGGGACGGCAGCCGCCCCCCCGTCTCGATCCGGCGAATCGAGGGCAGCCACGGCCTGCTCGCCATGCTCTTCTCGGTCGGCGATCTGGGCACGCTCACGGTCGAGGGGCTGTCGGTGGATCTCGTGTTCGACGAACAGCACCGCACGAACCTGGAGAAGTTGTTTCCGGCGCGTCCCAAGGAGCCCGCCGACGCCGGCCGTCGGGCGAAGCGGTCGCCGGTGCGGATGCGGCTGGCCGTGAACGACGCCGTGGTGCGGATCGCAGCCCCGTGGACGATCGAGCCCTGGGTCAGCGATCCGATCTCCGTGCGAGCGGCGCTCGCGCCGGTCGCGGCGGGCCACAGTGAATGGACGATCGAACCGGTGAACCTGATCACCGATGCCCGCATGGATCCGCCCGTGGCCTGGGGCATCCTCGCCTACGTGGCCCCGATTCTCGCCGACGCGACCCGCACGAGCGGCCGCTTCTCGCTCGTGCTCGACGGCGCGCGGCTGCCGGTCGGCGATCCCGGCTCGGGCACGCTCTCGGGCACGCTCGCCATGCACGAAGTGGTGCTCGGCCCCGGGCCGCTGGTCACGAACCTCTTCCAGTCGCTCCCGGGCAGCCTGCCTCCTCCGCCGGCGGTGCGGGTCGCCGACGAGTCGCACGTGAGGTTCAAGCTCGCCGATCGCCGCGTGTGGCACGATGGGCTCGAGTTCGGGCTGCCGCTGCCCGGAGAGGGGCGGCGGCTCGACGTCCGCTCGAGCGGTGCCGTCGGGCTCGACGATCAGTCGCTCGACCTGAAACTCGTCCTGCCCATTCCCGGCGACCTGCGTCAGGATCGGCCGCTCCTGGCGGCCCTCGCCGGCAAGACGATCTCCGTCGGCGTGGCCGGCAAACTTGGCCAGCCCCAGATCGTGTTCGATGGCTCGATTCGCCAGGTGGCAGGCGAGGTGGCCCGGGATCTGATCGACCGAGTCCGAGGTGGCACGCCGACGCCGCCCGTGCCGGGGCAGGCCGCACCGGGGCCGGCAGCACCGCGGCAGGCGGGAGGCGGACCTGGCGACGCGTCGACGGGCGAGGAGATGGCCGACTTGGTGGGCGACGTGATCGACGAGATCGCCCGCCGGCGGGCCGCCCGACGAGCCGCCGAAGAGGCAGGTGAAGTCCCGCCCCGGCGAGGCCGCCTGCGCGAGCGAATCCTGCCACCACCGCCGCCGCAGCCCGCCCAGGAGCCCGGTTCCTCCGGAACCGGTCAGCGTTGACGCAGGTGCCGCGCGTGATCCGGTCACGGAGTGACCGGACTCCAGAGCCGGTCGCGGCGTGATCCCAGGCGTCCGGTTCCGCCCAGGAACCCGGTTCCGCCCAGGAGCCCGGTTCCTCCGGAACCGGATCGATGGTGACGCAGGCGCCGCGCGTGATCCGGTCACGGAGTGACCGGACTCCAGAGACAAAAAAAGCCGGGTTCCCCGCGAGAGGAACCCGGCTCGAGAAGAACGCGTGACGTGAGTCGGTCAGCCGGCTCAGGTCTTGGCCGGCTCGGCAGCCGGAGCAGCCGGGGCCTCGGGGGCGGCCGGGGCCTCGGCGGCGGGAGCGGCCTCGGTCGGCACGCCCTCGGACACGATCACGCCCTCGCCACCGCAGTCACCACCGGCGCAGCCGCCGCTGACGACCTCGCCACCACAGTCGCCGCTGGCGCAACCGCCGCTGACGACCTCACCGCCACAGCTGCCGCAGTCGCCGGCAGCCTCACCGCAGCTGCCGCAGTCGCCGGCAACCTCGCCGCAGCTACCGCAGTCGCTGGCAGCGGACTCGCAGGCACCGCACTCGGCCGCGGCAGCCTCGGCGCCGTGGCAGCGACGGTGCTTGCCGAACAGGCCATGGCCCCGCTCGCGGCCGTGGCAGCGGTGGTGCCGGGCGAACAGGCCGCCGTGGCACTTCCGGCCATGGCAGCCGTGGCCGGCGACGGCGCCGGAGTCACCGCCGACCAGGGCGATGGCGACGAGCGCGAAGAACATAGCAAGCGAAACACCGAAGAACCGCTTCATCAGAAACCTCCACCTTGGGAAACGGAACGCACCCGATGCGTCCCCGGGAGCCGTCACCAGAGGAACCCCGATCCGGGACGGCCACCGGACCGCAGCAACGAAATGTCCGAAAACCCGCCGGCGGAGCCAGCCTCGCCATCGCCTCACGGAAAGTGAGGTGAATGGGCAAGCTTTGCCGCCCGCGGAAACCAGGCGACAAGGCTATCAGGGACGGCCAGTCTGTCAAGAAATATGGGCAAAATGCGTCAAGATTGACGCTTTCGTCCACTTTGAGGGCACGGCCCTGCGGCGTTTGAACGTCCGGCCTGCCGGCCGATTCGCGGCGACCGATCGAATGCCGGTGCAGCGACCCATCGAATCCCGGTGTTCACTGCCGAGCCGGAGCCCCTCCGGCTCCCGGCTTGCCTGCCGTGCGTGCCCCGGGCTGCTGGGCACCAGCCGTGGCCCGACGCTCGAGTTCCTCGGCCACCATCGCCTGCTTGGCGATCATGTCCTCGGGATCCTCGAAGTTCAGCAGCAGCGGCGGCAGGTCGTCGAACACCCGCATCGCCATGCCGACCACCCGCCAGCCCTCTGGATCGAGCCGCACCACCCAGATCACGTTGTCGGTGCTCTGAAAGCCATCGGAATCGACGTCGGTCCATGTCGTTGCCACGTGCACCAGGTCGCCGGCGTCGCCCACCACCTCGCAGTCGCGGACGGCGTACGTGGCCGTGTCGTTCACCGGTGGCGCCACGGAGATCCCCATCTCCTCGGTCTTCACCCGGGCGGTGGCCGTGAGCATGTTGCGGGCAGCCGCGTCGTCGCCCCGTTTGATCGCTTCCAGGAAGGTGACCACGGCCTGCTTCGCGGGGCCCGTAGCGGCGGCTCCGGGGCCGGCCGCCGAACATCCCACCAGCGGCAGCCACCCGAGGATTGCAGCGAAAACGAGGGAACGGGAGCCAAACGTGAGGACCGATGCCGGGCAACGACACATGCTCGCAGAACTCCAGGCCGTGGGGCCGACGACGCACCTCGCCGGCGGGGAGGCGGAAAAGTGATGGCGGCCCGCCGCGGCGTCAAGACGAGTCCCGGGCTCCCTGGGCCACCGCAGGGCCGACAGCCCGAATCTGGTAAGTTCGGTAAGGTCGGTAGCGGCGTGCGGGAGAAGCCGATGACGACAAACGAGGCACGCGTGAGCGATTTCGGGCGGATACAGCCTCCGCGGTGGCAGTTGCTCCTGATCGCGATGGTGGCCGCCCCCTTGATCGCGGCAGGCCCCCGGACCGAGCCGCCGCGCCGCGCCCGGCCGCCGGCCGGCGACTGGGACAAGGCGACAGCCGGGGTGTTTTTCCCCGACGCCTTCGCCGAACTCCAGGGGCCGAGGCCCGACTTCCTGGCCGCGCATCCCGCGCAGGTCGTGCCCGGTGCGGCGGCGGGCACGAGCCCCGGCGAGCCCGCAGCGACCGCCGACGGCTTCAAGTGGTCGACCCTCGTCTCGGGCGACACGCTGACCGACGAGATCAAGGACATGAAGGACCGCGTCACCCCCACGGTGGCCTCGCCCTCGACCTTCAAGGGGGGCGGCTACGGTGACGCCCAGACCGCGTTCAGCATGCTCGCGCTGGTCTTCGGGGTGATCGCGGCGCACGACGACGACGTCCGCTGGAAGAAAGACGCCGCCACGGCCCGCGACCTGTTCGCACGGGCGGGCTTCAACTGCAAGGTGGGCACCGATCAGTCGTTCAAGGAGTCGAAACTCCGCGTCGACGACCTCGCCGCGATGCTCGACGGCAACCCGCCCCAGGGCACACCCGACCGCGACGACGACTTTCGCTGGAGCCAGGTCGCGGGCCGGCCACCGTTGATGACCCGGCTCGAGGAGGCGGAGCAGGCGATCGGAGCCGCGACCGCCTCGAGCGGGGAGTTCACGAAGCAACTCGGCCGCGTGGTGCACGAGGCCGAGATCGTGGCCGCCATCGGCCAGGTGATCCATCAGCCCGACTTCGAGCACCACGACGACGACTCATACCGCAGCTACGCGGCCGGCCTGCGGGACGCCGCGGTCAGCCTGCGCAGGGCCTGCCTGGAAAAGGATCTGGCGGCCGCCACGGCCGCGGCGGCCGCGATCACCAAGAGCTGCAACGACTGCCACGGCGACTACCGCTGAGCCCGGCTCAGCTGGTCGCGGCCGTCGCCAGCGGCGCGAGCGGCACCAGCTCGGCCAGCCCCGCCTCGGCCATCTCCCGCCCCGTGACATAGCGGTGGGTGCGGATCCACTCGTTGATCAGGTCGTCGGGCCCGGCGAACAACTCGCACAGCAGCACGTCCATCTCCCGCTCGAGCGCCGCGAAGTGTCGCGACCATTCGGCCGCCTCGCGGATCCCGATGTGCTCCTCGCTCTGCCACTTCATGGGATGAAAGAGGAAGACACTATACGGCGTGACGAGCCGTCGCCGGCAGGCGGCGAAGGGCCAGAGCGCGGCCGACGAGCACTCGCCCGTGACCACGGCGGTGGCTCGCACGTCCCGCAGCCGCAAGAGCGACACGAGCGACATCGCGCAGTACGGGCTGCCGCCGGGGGAATCGAAGTAGATCGTGCACTCGCCCCCCGGCTCGACGCCGAGCAGCCGCTCGGTGAGATCCGACTCGTTGTCGGTCAGATCGCCGACCAGGGCGATCTCGAGCGGCCCTTCCTGCTCGTCGGCCTCGTGCCGGCCGTTCGGCGACGAGTCTCTCGCTGCCATCGGATGCATGCTCCTGCCTGACGCCACGGCTCGGGGGACGGCCCCTCGGCACCGCTCGAACCAGCCCCCTCG
>JBJTAA010000105.1:0-8628 GCA_046090525.1 Planctomycetota bacterium | reverse complement strand
GGACGTGCTGAGCGTGGCCGTGCCCGCGGTGGAACCGGTCGTGATGGTCGCCCCGGACGACCCGGAGAGCGCCCCCACGGAGACGGAGTTGCCGTTCAAGTTGAGCGAACCGCCGTTGACGGCCAGGGCGTTCGCCGTATTCCCCAGGGCCGATGCATTGTTGACCACCAGCGTGCCGGCCGACACGGTCGAGGCGCCGGTGTAGGTGTTGGCCCCGCTGAGCGTGAGCGTGCCGGAGGTGGTCTTCGTGAGGCCGACATTCCCGGCGAGAATGGCCGACACGGTGCCGTTCTGGCCGTCAAACGCGCCGCCGGTGCTCGTGAGCGTGCCGCTCTGCACGGTGCCCCCCCGGAACGAGATCGCGCCGGAGGTGGTCTGGCCGGCGCTGCCGAGGTCGAGAACGCCGCCGGTGATCGTGATCGGAGCGGCCGTTGACAGCCGGTCGCTGCCGCCGGTGAGCGAGAGTTGGCCCGCGGAGATCGTGGTCGTGCCCGTGTAGGTGTTGGCGGCCGAGAGCGTGAGCGTGCCCGAGCCGAGCTTCGTGAGGGCCAGGATTCCGGCGCCGTTGTCGGCCAGCTGACCGGCGAACGTCGCGTTGCCCGAGGCAGACGTGGTGAGCGTCGTCGTGCCGGAGGTGGCGGCGGTCGTGATCGTGCCGCCCGCCGAGCCCGAGAGGGCGCCGACCGTCATCGAAAAGCCGTTCAGGTCGAGCGTGCCGCCGTTGACGGCGAGGGCCGCGGAAGAGCCGCCGAGCGCTGAGCCGCTGCCCGCCCGCAGCGTGCCCTCCGACACCGTCGTGGTGCCGGTGTAGGTGTTGGAGGCGGTGAGCACGAGCGTGCCCGCCCCGGACTTCTCCAGCGTTCCCCCCGCCCCCGCGAGGACGCTCGCCACCGTGCCGCTGCGGCCGGTGCCGATCGAAAACCGGCGCAGGCCGGTGCTCGCGAGGTTGAACGTGATGCCCGAGCCGATCGAGAGGTCGGTGCTGCCATCGAGGTTGGCGATCGTACCGTCATCCCAGGTGAACGTGCGGATGGACGAACCACTTCCCGCGCCGGTGCCCGACGCGATCGTGCCGGCGTTGAGCGTGCCGCCGCCGGCGAGCCGGAAGATGCCGGTGACCGTGCCGCTCGTCCAGTTTTGGTCGGCGAGGTAGAGCGTGTTCACGTTCACGGTGCCGCCCGAAACCGACAGGCTCCCGGAGATCACCTGACCGCTCGCGCTGAACGTCGGATTGTTGAGCGTTTGGCCCAGCGTGATCGTCGCGGCGGTGAGCGTGCCACTCTGCATGAGGAGCCCGCCCGAGGTGTTGATGGTCTGATTGAACAGCGTGCTCCGCGTGCTTTGGCCGATGACGAGATTCGTCACGAGGGCATCGAGCGTGCTCGTTCCGGTGCCGCCGGTCAGATCGACGCGCGAGGCGGTGGTCTGTCCGTAGCCAAGAAGGCTTGTTCCGATGGTCATGTTGGGAACGGCACTCGTGCCGTCGCTGCCGCGCAGCCGCAGCACTGGGTTCACCGTTCCTGCGGCGACATTGATCGTGCCCTGCGATTGGCTCGATCCGAGCGTGATCGCGTTGGATGCAATGGTGGCGTTGGCACCGAGCGTGAGCGTGCCTGAACTGACAGCAAGGTTGTTGCCCACACTCCCGATGCCGAGCGTCGCCGCCGTGATCGTGGCGGAGGCCGGCAGCACGACCGCGGCGGAAGCTGCGACGTTCGAGTTTGACCCGCTCACCGTCATTGTGCCCGCGGCATTCGAGTAAGCGAACGAGGCGAGCCCCGAGGCGTCGAGCACCTGCGACCCGGAGCCGCCGATCAACACCGAAGCCCCGGTCAGCGTCAGCCTGCCGCCTCCGGAAACCGCCGCCGACACGTTTGGCGAGAGGGTGACCGCCGCCAGCGACTGGCTGCCGCTGATGTTCAGCCCGCCGTTTCCGGTGAATGCCAGCGTGCCGCCCGTGGCCAGGCGGTTGTCGCCTCCGGACAGCGCGAGCGTGCCCGCGGCGATCGTCGTGGCGCCCGTGTAGGTGTTCGAGGCCGAGAGCGTGAGCGTGCCAGCGCCCTGCTTCGTGAGCGAGCCGGAGCCGCTGATCACGCCGGGGAGCGCCAGGTCGTTGGAGCGGTTGACGAGCAGGCTGGCGCCAGATGCCAGCGAGATCGCCCCGTCGACGCTGCCCGCGGCGCCGCCATTGCCGAGGGCGAGCGTGCCGGCGCTAACGGTCGTGGATCCGGTGAACGCGTTGGACGCGGTGAGGGCAAGCGTGCCGGCGCCGAGTTTTGTGAGGCCGATGCCGCCCGAGTAGCCGCTGCCCGTCTGGGTCTGGACGCCGCTGGCGACGTCGATCGCCAGGGCGCCGCTCGTCTTCGTGGCATTGGTGAGCAGGGTGTCGACCTGATCCATCGTCCAGGCGGTGCCGTCGACGGGAAGTTGCAGCGTGCCGCCGCCGAATGTCACGAGCCCGGCAGAGCCGAAGCCCGGCAGGGCGCTCGACGACGTGGCGATCAGCACGCCGCCGTTGACCCGCGCGCCCGCGAGGCTGGGGAGCGACGAGACCTGCAGGGCGCCGCTCGTGACCTATAGGATGCCGATGGCCCGCGAAGACGTGAGCGTCGAGGGCGTGGCCACCGCGGCCGAGCCCGCATAGCGGAACACCGACGTGGGGTCGATCGTGCCGGTGCCGCTCGTGCCGAGGCTGAGGTTGTTGGCCCCGCTGTTGCCGGCCCGGGATTCGAGGATCAGGCCGGGGCCGACGGTCGTGCCCACGCTCGCGGTGTTCAGAACGAATCCGTTCGCGATGATCCGACCGGCGGTGCCCGTGAGGGCCCACTGGCCGACGGTGCTGGCTGCGGTCGTCGGCGTCCACGCGCCAGAGGCTGCCGTGAGGTCGAGCGTGTAGATGTCGGCATCGACGCCGTAGTCGAGTGTGGTCCCTACGTCACCGAATCCAGCACGCACCAAGCCACCCGTACCGACGGTGAGGTTCGACGCGAGCTTGAGCGTGGTGGCGCTCCGGCCGGTGCCGTCAGCGTCCATCATCTGAAGCGCGCCGATGGTGCCTGAGTTCGAAACGGTCTTGATGCCCGTGCCACGCGCGATGAGCACTTGGAGTGCCGTCGACCCGGAATACGTCTGGGCTCCGTTGGCCTGGAGGCTGATCTGAAATCTGGCGTCGTCGTACGAGGTCGGTGCAAACAGAATGCTCGTGCCGTCATAACGGATGTTGGACACGCCAGACGTGGCATTCGTGGTGAACCGGCCGCCGGTGATGGATACGTCGCCCGTGATTTGGAGGCGGCGATCGGGACTCGAACCCAGAGGGTTGTCGAAGGCGATCGTGCCGCTCGACATGGTGAGATTGCCGGTGAGGACTTGGAGGCTGTTGGCCGAACTGGTGGCGGTGCCCTCCCTCACCCAGGAGAAGTCGAGCCGACCACCGCTCACCGTGACGTTGCCCGTGAGGTTGGCGTTAAAGACGTCACTTCTGCCCGCAGGATTGAAGTTGGCGAGCGAGAGCACGCCGCCCGAGTTCACGGTGATGCCGCCGGAGAACGTGCCGGTGATGTTCGCGGCGGAGGTGCCTGCCAGCGTGAGCTGCGTTGTGCCGGAGGAGGCGCCGAGCACGAGGGCGTTGGTCACCGCGAGATTGCGCCGCACGCGCAACTCGTTGAGGACGCCGCTCGTCGTCTGCGTAAACGAGAGCCCGGTGAGCGAGCCCGACGCGGCAGTGTCGTAGAACACCGTGCGGTTCACGGTCGCGTTGTCGAGGAGCGCCGTGTCGCCGCTCGTGGGCGCGCCGTTCGGGGTCCAGTTCGTCGTCACCGACCACGAGCCGCCGGTGGTGGCGGAGCCCCACGTGTAGTCGATGGCGAAGGCCTGGGGCGCGATGGCCAGCGTGCACAAGACCGTCGCGATCGTCAGCCGCCCGAGCCGAAACGAGGATTGCGTGTTCACGATTGCACCTTCCGAACTGGTCCAAAACCGTTCCGAGGAGAGCCGCCCTCCCAACCCGTTCATGTATACGGCGGGCCGGCCCCGGCGGATATTGGCCACCTGGCCATCGGTTCCGCGGCCGGCAGGGCAGGAAAATCCGCGGCGAAAATTGCCCGTGCTGGCCGGGACCGGCGAGCGGGGGTGCTAGGATGACGCCATGGCACCGCTGCGGTCTTGTGGATTGCTTTGCCTCGTGGTCGCCGTCGCGCAGGCTGCCGGTGGGCGGTGCGACGAGCCCCCGCTGCGGCCGATCGCGGAGGTGATCGCCCTGCCGGTGGCCGATCTCGCCGCCGGCGTGCCCGCACGGGTGCGCGGGATCGTGGTGAGCAAGCGGATGGGGATGGCGCTGCAGGATGGCGGCGTTGGAATCTGGGTGCGTGGTGGCGAGGGCGTCGGTGAGCCGCGGGACCCCGAAGCGCAGCGGTCGGCGCAGGTGGGCGACATGGTGGAGGTATGGGGCACGGTGCATCGCGGCGGCTTCGCGCCCACGATCGAGGCCAAGCGGCTCCGCATCCTCGGCACGGCGCCGCTGCCCAAGCCCGTGCCCGCCGACCTGGGTCGGCTCTTTGGCGGCGCCGACAACGGGATCCGCGTGATCCTCGGCGACCGCGACGAGGCGATCGTGCAGGGCTACCGCGAGACGCCCGAAACCTGGAGGCTCGTCATCGACGTGGCCGCCCGCCGGATCGTGGTGCAGGTGCCGAAGCACGACATGCCGGAGCGTCCCGACCGCCTCGTCGACGCGCAGGTGAGCGTGGTCGGCGTAGTGGGGGCCACGCGGAACAGCCGCGGGCAGTTTCTCGCCCCGCACCTCACCGTCGTCGCCGCCGATGACATCACCGTGCGGGTGCCGGCGCCGTCGTCGCCCTTCGAGTCGCCGCGGGTGCCGCTGGCCGAGATTGCCGCCTTCCGGCCCGCCCCGCTTGCCCGCCATCGGATCCAGACCGAGGGCATCGTCACCTGCCACGTGCCGGGCCGGTATTGCTATGTGCAGGACGGGCTCGTGGGCACGCGGGTCGACACGGTCACCACCGAGCCGCTGCAGCCGGGCGACGCAGTGCGGATCGCGGGGTTCGTCGACATCGGCCGCACGATCGCCGGCATCGTCGAGGGGATCGTGGAACGCACCGGACACCCTGGCGTGCCCGTGCCGGTGGACGTGACACCGGAGGAGATCGGGCGGATCCTGGCGAAGTCGCGGACCGAGGGAAGCGTGGCCGAGCCCACGAACTACGCCGGCGTGCTGGTGCGATTTCCGGCCACGCTCGTGGAGCGGCAGCGGCTCCAGGACGGCTGGATGCTCACGCTCGCGCATGGGGAGTCGTCGACCGTGGCGCGGCTGCCGGTGGTGACGCCGGCCGACGATTCGGCGCTCGGGCGGTTGCGGCCAGGGAGCGACCTGGAGGTGACCGGGATCGTGCGGCTCGACTCCGAACTGCCGACCGACTTCCTCGCGAGTGGCGCCAATCCCGACATCCGGCCCGTGGAGCTCGTGCTGCGTTCGGCGGCCGATGTACGGGTGGTGCGGGCGCCGTCGTGGTGGACGCCGCGGCGACTGGCCGCCGCGCTCGCGGGCGTGGCGGGGCTGCTCGCCGCCGTGCTCGGGTGGGTGTGGTCGCTGCGGCGGGAGCTCGCCGTGCAGGTGGATCGCGTGGCCCACGAGATCCGCTCGCGGCGGGAGGCGGAGGTGGTGTTCGAGGCCACGCTTAGGGAACGCAACCGGCTCGCCGCGAACCTGCACGACACGCTCCTGCAGACGCTCGGCGGTATCCGCTTCCAGCTCGACGCCTGCCGCGTGGCCGGCCGCACGGCCGACGACCGCGACGATGACGACGACGCTGACGCCGCTGACGAGGTCGGCGCCCGCGAGCACTTCGACGTGGCCCGGCGGATGATCGACCACGCAGCGCAGGAAGTCCGCGGCTCCGTGTGGGCGCTGCGGACGGCGCCGATGCCGGGGAGGTCGTTTACCGAGTCGGTGGCCGCGGTGATCGGCCAGTGCGAGAAGCAGCTGCCGCGGGCGCGGGGCGTGCGGATCTCCTTGCAGTCATCGGGCGTGGTGGAGGAACTGCCCACCTTCGTCGCCGGCAACCTCCTGCTCGTCGTGCAGGAGGCGATTCGCAACGCGATCCGCCACGCCGCCCCGACGACGATCGAGGTGGCCGCCGAGGCCGCGGCCGACGGCTCGCTCACGATCACGGTGCGCGACGACGGAGCGGGCTTCGAACTGGGCACGGCGGCCGGCCCGGCCCAAGGCCACTTCGGGCTCGTGGGGATGCGGGAGCGGGTGGAACGGCTTGGCGGCACGCTCGAGATCGAGAGCTCACCGGGGGCGGGCACGACGATCACGGCCCACGTGCGGCAGCCGGCCGCCATCGCGCAGGCCGAGCCCGTGGGGTGAGGGCCGGCTCGCCGATCCGCGGGGCCGTCGGTTCACCGTCAATCTGCTTGCCAACGTGCTCGAGGTCCCCGGGGCGTTCGTGCCTGCGAATGTCGGGGCGGTGACTGGGTGGAGACCGGATTCCGCGGGTCACAGACCCGCGGCCACTTCTCAGCGCCCTCTCGGGGACCACTTTTCAGCGGTTGCGGACGTTGTCGGTCGCCGTGATGCTCGCGGGCCGGATGTGGAGCACCGCCACGTGGAAGTCGCGATCCACGATCGGATTGACGCCGCGGACCGTGATGCCCGCCATGCCGCGGGCCGAAAACCGGAATCGCAACGAGACCCGCACGTCGTCGCCCGCGATCGTTCGCCAGATGCCGGCGGGCTCCCGCGAACGACCGCGGACACGGGGCGAAAGCCCGGGCGACGATGGTTCACCGCGTGCCCTCATCACGCCGGAGCGGCGGGCGGGGAGGCGTGGCGCGGAACAGGCCCAGGTCGTAGGCCCGGGCCACGGCTTGTGTGCGGTCGACGACCTGCAGTTTCTCGATGATCGCCGCCACGTGGGCCTTCGCCGTGCGGGTGGAGGCGCCGATCAGCCGGCCGATATCGGTGTTGGTGAAGCCCTCGCGCATCAGTCCGAGCACCTCGAGCTCGCGGTCGGTGAGGCCGCCGCCGACGGGCGCCGCGTGGGCGGCGTCCCGCATCACGGGATCGATCGGATGGCCGCCGGCGTGCACTTCGCGGATCGCGGCCACGAGATCCTCGTGGTGGACGTTCTTCGTGACATACCCCGCGGCGCCGGCCTTGAGCGACTGCGCCATGTCTTCCGGCGCCTCCGATGAGGTGAGCATCAGCACGCGGACCTCGGGCACTGCGGTCCGGAGCCGGCGCATCGTCTCGATGCCGTCGATGCCGTGCATGCTCACGTCGAGCAGGCAGACGTCCGGGCGGTGCCGCTGCCAGAGCGTGAGGGCCGACTCGCCGTCGTCGGCCTGGGCCACGACCTGGAAATCCTTCTCCAGCGACAACAGGTTCGCAAGCCCGGCCCGCATGACCGGGTGGTCGTCCACCAGCATCAGGCGAATCCGCTGCGTCGGCGACATGCTGCGCGTGAGCCTCCTGCGGCCAGAATACAGCCGGCGGCGGGATTGCCGCCAGTGCCAGGTGGAGCACCGCGAGCCTAGGAGGCCATGACGTCGCTGCGGCGTCGGGCCTGCCGGGCGGTGGGCTTCGCCCGCGGCCCGGCCCCGATGCGCTCCGGGCGGAGGTCGAGCGGCGGACATGCGGAGGGAAGTTGGCGGTCCGCGTGGTTCATCTGTTGCCAAGAAGAGACGCCGCCGCCCGATCCAGATGCATACGGCAGTCCGCATGAGTCTGCAGAATCGACGCAGGAACGGCCGGAGTGATCGGTCCGCTCACCGAACGACGCACCGCCTCCGCCTTTCGCTCGTCAGGCACGGAGCAGATGATGGTGCGCGAGGCGAGGATCCGCGGCACTGACATGGAGATCGCGCTCGAGGGTACGTCCGCGAGCGATGGAAACCAGCCTTCTCCAACCTGCTGGCACCGGCAGGCCTCGTCGAGTTTGACCACGATGTACGGCGCCGTCGCCTCAAAATCGGCCGGTGGATCATTGAATGCCAAGTGGCCGTTTTCGCCGATCCCGACGAGCGATACGTCGAACGGCCCGTTCGGCACCACGCCGGCGAGTCGGTCGCACTCCCGCTCCGGGCCGTTCTGCGCGTCGATCCATGCGAACGAACCTGGCCGCCGGGGCAGCTTCTCCACGAACCTTTCCCGTAGATAGCGCCGGAAACTGGCCGGATGTCGGTCGGAGAGGCCCACGTATTCGTCGAGATGAAAGAAGTCGACCCGTTCCCACGCGATTCCGGTGGTGGCGGCAAGCGCACCGAGCACCTCCAGTTGGGAGGTGCCGGTGGCGACCACGACAGTCGCCCGCTCCCGGTTGGTCAACGTCCCGCGGATCGCTTCGGCCGCGTCGGCCGCCGCCGCGCGACCCATCGCTGCCGGATCGGTGTGCACGCTGATCTTCATGGTGTCCTCCTCATTCGTTGTTTCCCGCACGGCGGCGCTCCGTCGCGCGGTAGGGCTATAATCGGGTATTCGGCGCGGTCAACGACGACCAGCCGCTGGGTTCGCGTACGCTCAACGTTCACGTCCGCATGCGTTCCAATGTCAAGCAGATCGCCGTGCTTGCCCCCGACCAGGAGTCGTATCCAACGGTAATGGGC
>JBJTAA010000104.1:0-6737 GCA_046090525.1 Planctomycetota bacterium | reverse complement strand
CGACGACCTCGTGGTCGAGGCACAGCCGGCCGCCGAGCCAGCCGAGACGGTCCGCTTCTTCCCGGTCGATGGGCACGGCTTCGCCGGTCCGCTGAATCGACCCGCGGAGTACGACGTGGGTGCGGTGTTCGACCAGCACCTGTTCCGGCGGCCCGGTGGTGGGCGGCAGGTGCGGGTGATCGCCGATCGGCTCGTGGTCGAGACGGAGGAGCAGGCCCCGACGGGGAGCACGCTCGGCAGGCTGGACCACCTGCGGCGGCTCGGCGAACGCCGCATCGCGACCCTCGAACAGGTCTGCCGGCTCACCGCCGAGCAACGCGAGATCCTCCGGTTGGCGGTGGAGAGCGACCTCCGCCGCCTGGCCGGTGACATCGATGCCGTGCGCCGGACGTATGTCGGTCAACGGTTGACGGTCCAGGGCGTCGATCGCGAACTCCTCGAGCGGGCCCGGGACGATGCCGAAGCCTGCCGCCGGGCGATCGAACGGTTCGGGCGATCGGGTACGCTGCTCGGGTCGGTGAGCCTCGGGCTGCTCGACGCCCGGCAGCAGTCGGCCCTCGCCGCCTGGGTGGCCGGCCGCCGCTCGAGCCGCTGGGAGGCGATGGTCCGGACGGTGCTCGGGCAGTTCGACGACAGCGTCCTCGGCCTGTCCGAGGCCCAGCACGCCCTGCTGCTCGAGCGGCTCCTGGGCGACGTGCCGCCGCTCATGGTGCTCGACGACATGCCCGCGTGGTCCGGGGCGGCGAGGTCGGCCGATTTCCAGGCCATGCTGGTGGCCGCCCGGCTGCAGCGGCTCGCTGAAGCCGGACTGCGGGAACGCTTCGATCCCAGGCAGTGGGCCGCCCTGCGGCAGCTGATGGGGCAGCATGGCGATGTCGCGGCGGTCGAGCAGCTGCTCGTCGAGCAGGGCATTCTGGAGGACACGCGATGATCGCACGACCGAGGATGTCGGGCCGACTCGCCGCGGCGGCGCTGGCGGGCCTCGTGGCCCTCGGGGCGGGCCGAGCCGCGGCCGAGGGGCCACTCGTGCGGTATGGCGATCCGGTGCCGCGCGACGTCCGTGACATGTACGACGCCGGCATCCGCTACCTGATCAAGACGCAGGATGCCTCGGGCGGCTGGAAGGACGGTCAGGCGGGCCCCGGCGTGACCGGCATGGCGGTGATGGTGCTCCTGGGGTCCGGTGAGGATCCGAACTACGGCCCCTACCGCGTTCCCATCCGCAAAGCCCTGCGGAGCATGATCATCGCGCAGGATCCCGACACGGGGTTTCTGGCCGCCGGCGGCGGCCACGACAGCATGTATCAGCACGGCTTCGCGATGCTGGCCCTGGCCGAGGCCTATGGTGCGGTGGACGACCGCACGCTCTGGACGGAGGCCGAGGGGATGCGCGGTCCCGGCCAGGGGCGGTCGCTCGGGCAGGCGCTCGAGCTGGCCGTCCGCTGTGCCGTGACCTCGGCCAAGAAGAATCCCCACGGAGCCTGGCGGTATTCGCCCGACGCCCGTGATGCCGACACCTCGGTGTCGGGGGCGGTGCTGATGGGCCTGCTCGGGGCCCGCAACGCCGGCATCGAGGTGCCCGATGAGACGATCGACCGGGCGATCAAGTACTACACGACGATGACGGGCGCCAACGGCCAGGTGGGATATTCGGGCGGCGCCGGCGGGGGCAGTGACGCGGTGACGAGCATCGCGGTGCTCGTGTACGCGATCGCCAGGCAGAAGGAACTGCCGCAGTACGAAAAGGCGCTCTCCTACCTCAAATCCCGCAGCCGCGATCCCAACGCCGGCGCGGAGGGCTACCCCACCTACACCCGCTACTACCGGGCCCAGGCGCTGTTTCAGGGGGACGTCGAGGCCTGGGAGGCGTGGAACGCCGGGCTCGTGCAGGAACTCAAGCAGATGCAGGGCAAGGATGGCGGCTTCGGGGGCTTCGCCGGCCGAGGCGGCGGCTTCGGGGGCACGGTCGACACGACGCTTGCGCTCCTGTCGCTGGCCGTGAACTACAAGTTTCTCCCCATCTACGAACGGTGACCCGATGCCTCGGTGGCGACGCAAACGGTGGTGGTCCTGCGGCCTCCTGGTCGTGGTGGGGTTGGGGCTGGGCGTGGGCCGCGCCGACGACCAGGACCCGGCCAGGCAGGCGGCCGAGCGGGACGCGCGGGCGCTCGGCTGGCTGCTCGAGAACGGTCTCAACGCGCTGGTGCCGCAGCAGGTCGACGCCGATGCCCCGCCCGTGCATCCCCAGCGCCAGGATCACATCGCCCACCAGGCCAAGATGATGGAGAAGTTTTTCCAGCCCATGCTCTACGCAGAGCTGGAGCTGATCCGCCGCTGCTGCGGCGGACTCGAGCCCGCCGGCCGGGCGAAGATCCTGGCGGCCGGCCGGGCGGCCGTGGCGGAGGCCGCCCGAGGCTTCGCCGCCCGGCAGATCAACGGCGAGGCCGATGGCGAACCATTCGATCCGCGGGAGGAGATTCGTCGGCGGCTGGTCGAGGCCGTCGGGGAGCGGGCCACGCCGGAGGAGGCGGCGGCCTATCGCGTCGCGGTGGAGCAGCGGCGGCTGCGGCACAGGGAGGCCGCCCGGGTGGCACTGGTCGCCCGGCTCGACCGCCAACTGGACCTCACGGTCGCCCAGCGTGGGGCGATCGAGTCGGACCTCGAGCGGCAGTGGCAGCCCGCCTGGGGGGCGGATTTCGACCGTCGGGGCCATGTGCGGATCAACGACTATCCGCTCGCCCCCGATCATGCCGCCGCCGCGATCACACCGCACCTCGATCCGGAGCAGAGCGCCGAGTGGGAGAAGTGGTGCCGCATGGCCCCCTCCCGCATGGCGACCGGCCACTTCAACTGGAGCTTCGACGGACAGGGCGTCCAGCAGATCGATGCCTGGTGGGGGCGATGATGGCGAAGTCCTTGCGAGCGAGCGGGCGGACGACCTGGGCGACCGTGCTGGCCTGCCTGGTCATCGGCGCCGTGGCCTGCCCCGCGCCGCAGGCCGCCGACGACGATGTCGTCGCCGACGCCGATCAGGCCCGCGATGGCCCGCGCCAGCCGCAGTTGCTCGACCTGGGCATGAACTTCGACGCCAATCTCTTCGAGCAGCAGGGCAACGGCTGGGTGCTGCGGAGCGGGCCGGCGGACCAGCGTGGCGGCGTGAGCGCCAAGCCCGAATCGCCGGCCCTGGCCAAGGGTCGCGCGATGGGGCTCAGGCGGCTCGAGCGGATCGCATCGTGCTGCGAGCTCGATGTCGAGCAGCGTCAGCGGCTGCTCCTGGCCATCGAATCGGATGTCCGGCGGTTCGCCGTCGCCGTCGAGGCGATCCGCGAGCAGTACGCCGGTCGTCAGGTCGACATGAACGACCCCGTCGGCCAGAAGGAGTGGCATGCCTTTCAGCAGGATCTGCTGGTGTGCCGCGCGCAATTGCGGAACCTGTTCGAGGCGGGGTCGCTGTTCGCGACCGTCCTCGCCTCGACCCTCGAGCCGGCGCAGCGGGAACGGCTGGCCAAGGAGGACGCGGCCCGCCGTAGCTTTCACTGGCGGGCCATGGTGCTGGAGGTGACCGCCAAGCTCGACGAGACCGTGGGGCTCGACCAGAAGCAGCACGACACGATCGTGTCGGAACTGCTGGCCCGGGAGCCGCCGCTCAGGACCGACGCCGATTCGCTCGGCCGCGACGATCCCAACCTGCGGCGGCAGCTGGTGCTCATGGTGCTGGCCGGCGGCGATGCGCGGCGGATCAGGTCCGCCGTCAGCGAGCGGCAGTGGCGGACGCTCTCCCAGCTGATGAACCAGGGCCGGGCGATGCGCTCCTGGCTCGAGCAGCAGGGTGTGCTCGAGGGCAAGCCCTGACGAGGTGCTGCGATCAGGCCGGCGTCGGGATCAGCTCCGGCGGTGCGGCCGGCGCGGCCCCATCGGGGGCGGCGGGCAGCTCCTCCTTAGCCGGCAGGTCGTCCTGGCGGGTGGCCGGGTCCATTGGCGGCAGCTGCACCGGCCGGGCGTCGGCGCCCACGGCCTCGAACGACTGCGAGATGGGCCCGCGGCTGAAGACGCCGGGCCGCGAGTGGCCGTAGTCGAGATAGAGGCTCGCGTCCCGCTGCCGGGCCCGCCGGTGGGCGTCGAAGTAGGCCTTGCCGGGCCAGGGACCCTCGGCCAGGAACACGCCGTTGTATTCGAGCAGCGACCCCTTGCGGTAATGCAGCTGCGAGATCGACCGGTTGTAGTCGACGAGCGAACGGTAGTAGGAGCTTTCGGCTTCGGCCCGCCGCCGCTGGGCGTCGAGCAGCTGGTCGAGGGTGACGGTGTTGGCGTCGTAGGCGGCCTGCACCGCCTCCACCTGCCGCTCGGCGGCCACGCGGCGGTTGAAGTTGGTCTGGGCCAGGGCGAAGTTGGTGTCGACGTTGCGGACGGCGTCCACCAGGGCATGGGAGGCCTCCAGCTCCTCGTCCTGGAGCCGGGCCCGCTCGCGGGCCAGCTGCAGCTGGTGATGGCGGACCGTGGCCAGCTCGCGCCGGAACCCGAGTGGCATCAGGAACTGCGCCCCCGCCTGCCACTCCTGGAACCGGCCGGAGAAGAGCGTCGAGTAGGCGTCGGTGCCCAGGAGGGGATCGGGGTTCGACGGATTGACGAAGTTGTTGGCCTCGTACGGGTTGTAGTTCTGGTTGATCAGATCCTGCCCCATGCCGAGGAACCGCCAGCGGCCCACGAGGTCGAGCCGCGGCAGGATCAGGTTCTTGGCCGCCACGAGCTCGAGCTCCCGCTGCTTGATGATCCACTTCTGCCGGCGGAGCTCGGCCGAGCGGGAGAGTGCCTCGACGAGCGCCTGCTGCCAGTCGAAGGTGATCCGGGCGGTGGTCGGCTCGTCGGAGGGGCGGATCAGCCGGCCGTCGCTCGCCGCGATGCCCATCATGAACCGCAGGCGATTCTCGCAGCGGTAGACGTCGGTGAGGGCCTGCTCCACCTCGCTGCGGAAGAAGAAGTACTGCTCGCGGGCCTGGGCCTCCTTGTCGGCCTCACCCCCGCGGGACTGCTCGACGTAGAGGGCGTGCACCTTCCGCCAGGCCTCGAGGGCGCTGTCGCGGCCGGCCTTGCGGGCCTCGAGGTTGCGGTAGGCGAAATAGAGCTCCCAGTAGGACTGCTCGGTGTCGCTGACCAGGTTGCGGACGCCCGCCTCGAAGTCGGCCAGCGAGATGTCGGCGTTGATCCGCGCCAGGAGCACGCCCCGGAAGTTGGGCCGGCCGTAGAGGTTGTCGAAGAAGTCAGGCCCGGCGATCCGGTTGTAGGTGACGCCCGCTCCCTGGAGCAGCGGCTGGTTGAAGGTGAAGTCGTAGTTCGTCTGCCAGGAGGTGGGCAGTTCGCGGGCCGGCTGGTTGTTGCTGTCGTAGAGGGTCTGGTTCGAGAAGCCCCAGGTGGCACCGGTCGCCGACCGCTTCTGGATCCCGGTCGTCCAGTTCGCCGTGGCTCCCTGGAAGCTCTGTGGAAAGAAGGGGTTGGGCCTGAAGTTCTGCGGCCGGTTGATCCGGTCCCAGGTGAGCGAGCTCGAGAGCTGCGCGTCGAACAGGGCCAGGGCGCTCTCGACGCCGCGGAAGGGGTCGGTCTCGACGATCCCCGGGTCGTAGACCGTCGGCGTCTGGGACGGGGCCGTGAGCAGCGAGACGGCGGGCTCCCCGGTCTGTGGCCGCGGGCCGCCGAAGCTCGCGAACCGGCCACCGAGGTTCCGCAGCACCTTCCCGTTCTCGAGCGCCGTGCGGATCGCCTCCTCCAGCGAGAGCTCCCAGATCTCGTCGAATTTGGGATTCGTGAGCGTGAGCGGCTCGGTGGTTCCGGCCGCCTCGTCGAGCGGCTCCTCGCAGGAGTCGGGATACTCGATCTTCTGGATCGCCCCCACGTAGTGCGAGAGGTCGCCGTCCTCGAAGAAGTAGAAGGGCTGCCGGGGCGCGCATCCCGAGGCTACGAGCAGGATGCTCGTGAGGATCGCCCAGGCTTGCTTGAGGATGCGGGGCACGGTGGGGGGCCGTGGGTCGGCGTCGTGGTGGTGTGGTCGCAAAGGCCGCCGCTGCGCCTCGAGGGGGTGCGTCGTCGAACGACGACGCCTCCCGGCCTGGTGCCCCCCGACCCCAGACCTGCATGTGCCGCGACCCGAGGCGCAGCGGCAGCAACCGTGGTATCGGCCCTCACGCCCGCAAACTTGGAGCAATCGTCAAAGTCGGCTCGTCGGCCGTGAAGCTGGGCGGTCTGGGGTGCCACCATAAGGAGGGGGTCTGCTTGCGCTGCCCCTCCGCCTCGCCAAGCTCGCCGGGGCCATCGCCGATCGTGGGGCAGGCTTGCAGCCTGCCGGGTGCGGCGCGCGATCGCGAACAAATCCTCTTCGGCCAGGCCGGATTGGTTCGCCGGCGGTGACATGCTCGGAGCCGGCGGACTTTGCCGTTTCTCACTCGATGGTGATGGCAGGTCCTGGGTTGCAGGCAAAGTTCACCGGCTCCTGCGCGTGCCCCCGACCGGCTCCTCAGCATCCTGAGCATTGGGGAAGCCGACGTTAACCGTGGGGCAGGCTTGCAGCCTGCCGGTTATGGCGAGCGATCGCGAACAACTCCTCTTCGGCCAGGCCGGATTGGTTCGCCGGCGGTGACATGCTCGGAGCCGGCGGACTTTGCAGCTTCTCACTCGGTGGTGCTGGCAGATCCTGGGTTGCAGGCAAAGTTCACCGGCTCCTGCGCGTGCCCCCGAACGGCTCCTCA
>JBJTAA010000103.1:0-2650 GCA_046090525.1 Planctomycetota bacterium | reverse complement strand
CCCCAGCCCGGCTTCGCGGGCCAGGGATGGCCGCGGGGCGCTGATGGACGTCTGCCGGGCACGATGCCCGGCACTGGCGGGCGAGGGCACCCTTGGCGTGCCCTCCGACCGCCCAAGGCTTCGCGGGCCAGGGATGGCCGCGAAGCCGTACAGCTAGTACCACACCCCCCACCGCACGAGCAACGTGTCGGCGGGAGCGTAGTCGGCCGTGTCGGTGATGTAGTACTCCACGAGCCGGCCGGTCACCCAGCCGGTCTCGAGCCTCCAGTTCACGCCCAGGTCGGCGGGACGCCGCTCCCATCCCACGAGCAACCGGTAGTCGTGGTAGACGACCACGTCGTCGGCGCCGCCGTCGCGCCGCACGGCCCACTGGTTGCCGCCGAACTCGCCGGCGAGATAGACCCACTGGGCCGCCCGGCGGCTTTCGGCCACTCGCCAGGCGAGCCGGGGCCGCGGGAAGATGAGTTCGTGCCGCTGCGTGTCGGAGGGCGTCCAGAGCAGGCCGCCCGCGGGCAGGATGTTCACGTCGTAGCGGTCGAGGTAGATCACACCCGCGACGACCCGCAGGTTCTCGTCGGCCTCCCAGGCGCCGAAGCCGTGGCCGGTGATCCGGAAGGCCTGTGGCGTGTCGTTGACGAAGTCGCTGTACCAGCCGGGCGCGACGGCGAGGTCGACCCCGAACCGATCGCCGATCTTGGAGAGCCAGCGGGCCTGCAGCCAGGCGTCGTAGAGCTGGGCGGGCAGGCCCGGATCCATCGGCCCCGGCACCTCGTCGACGAAGGACGTGCCGAAGCCGGGCGTGAGCAGCAGCGGCGAGTTCACGGTGGGGGCCGGCAGGCCGATCGTGAGGCTCGTGTCGAGCGTGGTGAGGCCGAGGCCCTCGGCACCGAGCCGGGGCAGCTCGGTGACGGTGAAGATCGCCTGCTGGAGCGGCCCGGGCTTCGCACCCGGGGGCAGCTTGCGGCCGGCCGGCGGCTCGAACTCCTGCCGCGGCTGGCCCGGCGGGGCGACGTCGTCGGGCAAGAGCGGTTCGGTGAGATCCTGCGGATCACCGAGGGCGGCCAAGCGGATCCGCTCGAAGAACGACGCCTCGACCGGCGGCAGCGGCACGACCGCGTCGTCCCCAGAGGCTGCCTGAGCGCCGACGACCGCGATCATCAAGGCAGCGACGCGGAGCGTCATGCACGTCCAGCGGATGGTCGGGGCCGCCCCTGCCCCATCGCCGGACGCTCGCTGCGGCCCTCCGGGCCTTCGCTCTCTCCGTGCGAACTGCGCTCCGCCATCCCTGGCTGCGCTGGTTCGCAAGGCCGGCTCCGGGGCAGGGGCGGCCCTGACCCAAACCCCGCGAGCAAGTGCCGGAGGAACCGCAGGGGTGACGTGAAGTTCCATGGAATGTCTGCCGGGCACGCAGCCCGGCGCCGGCGGGCGAGGGCACCCTCGGCGTGCCCTCCGACCGCCCAAGGCTTCGCGGGCCATGGATGGCCGCGAAGCCGCGAAAACTAATAAGCCAAGCCCAGCCGGAACATGATCGTGTCGGGCAGGTCCTGGATCTGCGGCGGGCCCTGCACGTAGAAGAGCTGCCGGTAGAAGACGTAGCCCACCTCGAAGTTGCCGGCCAGGCCCGTCTGCGAGATCGGCACCCACTCCGTCCCCAAGGCGATGCGGATGTCGTTGTAGTCGAAGCCCGTGATCATGTTGTAGTTCGACGTGCTGCGGCGAAACGTCCAGGCGCCGCCGCCGTACTCGCCCGAGATGTAGCCCCACCAGTTGTGCCGGCCGGTGGCGCCGAACCGCTTCGCCGCCCGCGGCGACGGGAAGAAGATGTCGTAGCGCGAGTTGGCATCGGGCGTCCACGTCATGCCCACCGCCGGCAGGAGCTTCACCTGGTTGCGGTCGAGGTAGATGATGCCCACCTTGCCCTGCATCGTGGGCGTCATCTGCAGGGTGCCGATCGCGCGGCCCATCAACCGCCAGCTCTCCCAGACGAGCACGTCCCAGTTGGTGTAGATGCCGACGCGGATTCCGAGTTCGGCCCCGAATACCGGCGTGAACTTCGGGTTCCAGGCCGTGTCGAGGAACACGTCGTAGGTGTTGGGGGGCAGGTCGGCCAGGAGCGTGCTCGAGGTCTGCGGGCCGTCCCAGAGCTGCAGGCCGAAGCCGGGGGTGATCAAGAGCGGGGCGTGATTCACGTTGACCGGCGAGTTGTGGAAGAAGGGCAGGGCGAAGGTGGCGGTGGTGTCGAGTTCGTTGACGCCGACGTTGGTGCCCTGGCCGTCACCGAGCAGGTAGGCCCAGCTGCCGCGCACGCCCTGGAAGACGTGCATCGTCTGGGCGTAGGTCTGCTGCATACTCTGCTGGAAGGTCGTGCTCGGGGCCGGGTAGCCGGCAGGCGTGAGCGTGCCCGGCGGCGGCTGCGTGCCCGGCGGCACGAGCGACGGCGCGGCGGGCGAGTAGCCGGGATAGCCCGGCTGGCCGCTGATCGCCGAGGGCGCCCAGCTCGAGGTGCCGGGGGGCGGCAGCTGCATGGCCTGCGGCGCGTACGGATCCCACGTCGGCGGTGGCGGGGCGAGGGGAGGGGAACGTGTGAGATAGTCGACCGACAAGGAGGATAAAAAAGAATCGCTTCAGGGAAAAGCGTGATTGGGAGGTT
>JBJTAA010000102.1:0-21267 GCA_046090525.1 Planctomycetota bacterium | reverse complement strand
GTCGTCCCGCCGGTCGAGGCGGAGATCGGCCTTGCGGCCGGCGCTGTCGGCGCCGTGGCAGGAGAAGCAGTTCTCCACCAGAATCGGCCGGATGTCGCGGTTGTAGGAGATCCCCGCTCCGCTGGCGGCGGCCAGGCGGGCCGCGGCGAGGACGATCGCGAAGGCGACGCAGAGGCGCGAGCGGAGCATCGAAACACCTCCAAGGGCTTCAGGTCGGGAATCCCGGCCGTCCGGGGCGTCCACGGCGTGATTTTCAAGGGGGTCGGCGTTGCGCTCCGCCGCCACGGTCAACCGTAACTATAGCCCGCGGCCGCGGGGCAAGCCAGCCGTTTCGACGGTCCGGATTCGCGGCCATCGTCGGCTCGCGGTCCGGCCGGATCACGCCAGGATTTCACGGACCACCCGGGCCGGTTCCACGCCGGTGAGCCGGAAATCGAGCCCCATGAAGCGGTGGGTGAGCCGCTCATGGTCGATGCCCAGGAGGTGCAGCACCGTGGCGTGCAGGTCGCGCACGTGGACGGGATGCTCGGCCACGTTGTAGCTGAACTCGTCGGTCGCGCCGTAGGTGAGCCCCGGCTGCACGCCGCCGCCCGCGAGGAACATCGTGAAGCACCGCGGATGGTGATCGCGGCCGGCCTCCGGGCTCTTCCAGTCTCCCTGGCCGGCCACGCCACGGCCGAACTCGCCTCCCCAGATCACGAGCGTCTCGTCGAGCAGGCCGCGACGCTCGAGATCGACGAGCAACGCGGCGGTCGGCTGGTCGGTGTCGCGGCAGCGGGCGATGCACCAGCTCGTCAGCCGGCTGTGGTGATCCCAGTCGGGATGGAAGAGCTGGATGAACCGCACGCCCCGCTCGGCCAGACGGCGGGCGAGGATGCAGTTGGCCGCGTAGCTGCCCGGCCGCCGGGAGTCGGGGCCGTAGAGCTCGAAGGTCTCCTCCGTCTCGTCGGAGACGTCGATCAGCTCGGGCACGCTCGTCTGCATGCGATAGGCCATCTCATACTGGCGGATCCGGGTGGCGATCTCGGCATCGCCGGTGGCTGCATGCCGCCGCGCATTGAGTTCGGCGAGGCCATCGAGCATCTCCCGCCGGGCCTCCCGCGGCAGGCCCGGGGGATCGCGGAGGGCGAGCACGGGGTCGCGAGCGCTCCTGAGCTTCACGCCCTGGTACCGCGAGGGCAGGAAGCCCGAGCCCCAGTAGTGGTCGTAGAGCGGCTGGTCGCTCGGCCGCTGCATCTTGGAGATCATCACCAGGTAGTCGGGCAGGTCGCGGTTCTCGCTGCCCAGGCCGTAGCTCACCCAGGCGCCCATGCTCGGCCGGCCGGGGATCTGGTTGCCCGTGAGGAACTGCGTCATCGCCGGGGCGTGGTTGATCTGGTCGGTGTGCATGCTGCGGATGAAGCAGCACCTGCTCGCCACCTGGGCCAGATGCGGCAGCCACTCCCCGACCTTCGCGCCGCTCTTGGGACAGGTGAGAAACTTCGTGCGGGCCGGCATCACGAGCTGCTTCTGCCCGGACGTCATCGTGGTGAGCCGCTGGCCCTGGCGGACCGAGTCGGGCAGTTCCGTGCCGGCCCACGCGGCGAGCCCCGGCTTCTCGTCGAAGAGCTCGATCTGGGAGGGGCCGCCCGACTGCGTGAGGAAGATGACCCGCTTCGCCCGCGGGGCGAAGTGCGGCAGCCCCGGCAGGCCGAGCGGCGCGTCGGCCGCGGCCCGGGCGGTCGCGGAGCGGGCGAGCAACTCGCCCAGGGCCACCGCGCCGAGCGACAGCCCCGGGCCGCTCGCGAGGAACGTTCGTCGGGAGAGGGCCAGGGCGGACTCGATCGTGTCACTCATGGCTGATCGCCTCGTCGAGGTTCAGGATCAGGCTCGCCAGCAGCGTGGCGGCCGCGCGGTCGGCGGCGGTGGTCGCCGGGGCCGCCGGCGCTGCAAACATCCCACCCGGGTCGGTGGCGTCGAGATAGCTCGTCGTCGCCGCGGGGTCCGCCGCGAAGCGGCCGCGGGCCCGGGTGAACTCGCGGACGAGCACGCCCCGTTCGGCGGCGTCGGGCGTGCGACAGAGCACGCGGCGGAGCATGGTCGCCGCCAACGCGTCGGCATCGACGCCGCCATCGGCCGCCGTCCGCGCGAGCGACCACTCGGCCAGGCCGCGGGCGGCCTCGAGGTAGACCAGGTCATTGAGCAGCGTCAGCGCCTGCAGGGGCGTGTTGGTCCGCGGCGTCCGGACCTCGCAGGTGCGGCGCTGCGCCGAATCGAAGAGAAAGGTCGGCGCGATGCTCCGCCGCCAGAAGGCGTAGAGGGTGCGGCGGTGCTGGGCCGCTCCGGCGCTCGGCTCGTAGGTGAACCGCCCCATGAAGAGCTCCTCCCAGACGCCGGGCGGGTGCCAGGGACGGACCGGCGGGCCGCCCACGGCCGGGTTCAAGAGGCCCGCGGCCGCGAGCGCCTGATCGCGAAGCATCCAGCTCGGCAGTCGATACCGCGGGCCGCGGGCGAGCAGCCGGTTGTCGGGGTCGCGGACGGCGAGTTCGGTCGACACGGCCGAGTCCTGGCGGTAGGCGCGGCTGCCGACCAAGAGGGCGAGCAGTCGCTTGACGTCCCAGCCGCTCTCACGGAACTCGACCGCCAGCCAATCGAGCAGCTCCGGATGCGTGGGCCGATCCCCCTGTAGCCCGAAATCCTCGACCGAGCGCACGAGTCCCGCGCCGAAGGCGATCTGCCAGAAGTGGTTGACGGCCACGCGGGCGGTGAGCGGATTCGTCGGGGCGACGAGCCAGTTGGCCAGGTCGAGCCGCGTCGCCGGCCGACCGGGCAGCATCACCGACATCCCGCCGAGCGCCGCCGGCGCCCCCTGGGCGACGACGTCCCCCTTGGCGTCCCAGACGCCGCGGACGAGCAGGTGCGTGGTGCGGGGCTGGGCCCGCTCGGCGAGCACCATCACCTCCACCGAGCGGGCCTCGCGCGCCTCGGCGAGCTGCCGGCTGGCCACGTCGAGCGCCCGCTTGGCCTGCTGATAGGGCTCGTGATCGGCGAGAAACTCCTCCTTCAGCCGCGTGCGGACCGGCTTGGGCACGTGCTCGAACTTCGCGCCGAGGCTCTCGATCCGGGCCAGCGCGTCGAGCGGCGGCTCCGCGACGCTCGTCACCGCCGGCCCCGCGCTGGCCGTCGCCGAGACGCGGAAGCGGCCGATGTTCGCGCCGCCGAGCGTCGATCGCTGCCGCAGTTCGAGGACCAGCCGTTCGTGGTCGCCGAGCACGAGCGGCTCGGCGAGGGCGAACACGGCGACGTGCCGCTCGGCTGCGGGCTCTTCGCGCACGCTCCAGCCGTTGCGGGGATCGTCGTCGAGCACATCCTTGATCGCGCCGTAGCCCTGGTGCTTCTTGGGGTCGTCGGAGTGGTCGGCGACGGCCCCGGCGAGCGCGAGTTCCCGAACCTGCGAGGAGCCTTCCTCCTCGACCCGCAGCTTCACGTCGGTGAGCACGAAGTGGCCCTGCGGGCCCCGGCCGAAGCGCCCGCCGGTGTGCGAGGGATGCGGGAAGACCTCGAGCCGGAGGCCGGCGATCCGCCCGCCGGCCGCGGCGTCCGCCGCCTGGGACACGGCCGCGGGGCCCTGGCCACCAAAGGTGAGGAAATAGTCGTCTTGAAACGGCTCGGGGCCATGGGCCTGCACCGTGCCGTCGGCCTCGACGGTGAACTGCGTTCCCTCGCTCGACGACACCGCGGCGACCGGCAGCGGCTGCCAGGCGGCGAACGCGGGTGTCGCCCGCACGCGGGCGTGCGCTTCCCTGAGCCAGTCCGCGAAGGGCTTCTCGGCCGCCCGCCGAGCCGCGTCGTGGGGCGGTTTGCGGGCGGCGACGAGCGCCTCCGCCTCCGCGACGGCCCGCGCGACGTGGGGCGACTCGACGGCGAGATAGGGCTTGGCACCGCGGCCCGCCTGGCCGGTCTCGTCGATCGAGTCGAAGAACGCGGCCAGCGAGTAGTACTCGTGCTGGGAGACGGGGTCGTACTTGTGGGAATGGCACTGGCAGCAGCCGAGCGTGAGGCCGAGCCAGGTGGTTCCGGTCGTGTTGACGCGGTCGATCACGTAGTCGATCCGCGACTCCTCCGGATCGCGGCCCCCCTCGCCGTTGGTCATGTGGTTGCGATGGAAGCAGGTGGCGAGCTTCTGCGCGGCGGTGGCATCGGGCAGGAGGTCGCCGGCCGTCTGCTCGACCGTGAACTGGTCGAAGGGCATGTTGGTGTTGAAGGCCTCGACCACCCAGTCCCGCCAGGGCCAGTTCGTGCGGGTGGAGTCGGACTGGAAGCCGTCGGTGTCGGAGTAGCGGGCCGCATCGAGCCACCACATCGCCAGCCGCTCGCCATAGTGGGGCGAGGCCAGCAGTTTCCGGACGTACGCGTCCCAGGCGACGTCGAAGGTGCCGTCGGCGGCCGCCTGTTCGAGGGCGGCGACGTCGGCCTCGTGGGGAGGCAGGCCGGTGAGGTCGAAGGCGGCTCGGCGGGCGAGCGCGTGCGGAGCCGCCTGCGGGGCGAAGTCGAGCCCGGCGGCCGCCAGCCGATCGGCCACGAACTGATCGACCGGGTTGGCCTGGCCGCGGGCGGGCACCGCGGGCCGCAGGGGCGCCTCAAAGGCCCAGTGGCTGCCCCACGGGGCTCCGGCGGAGATCCAATCGACGAATAGCCGCACCTGCTCGTCGGTCAGCGGTTTCTTATGGGCCGCCGGTGGCGGCATCCGCACGTCGGGATCCGTGGCGGTGATCCGGGCGACCAGTTCGCTCGCCTGCGGATCGGCCAGATCGACCGCCTGCAACAGGCCCTCCCGCGTGTCGAGCCGGAGATCGGCCTCGCGATGGCCCTCGTCGGGGCCGTGGCAGGCGAAACAGTTCTCCGCGAGCAGCGGCAGGATGTCGCGGCTGAACCGGATCTGGTCGGCCGCAGCCGCGGAGCCGGCCTGCGGCACGACCGCCAGGGCCAGGCCGATGACGACCACGAGCCGGGACCGGACGCGGGCGGGGCAGGGCGACTGCTGCATGCTGGAAGGATGGCAGTCCGGGCCGGGTGCGTCTTGTACGAGGGGCAGGCGGCTTGGTACGTTTTGACCATTCGCCGAGGATGCCCAGAGTGCCCCGTGCCTCGTCCCAGGCCGTCGCCGCCCCCGCCTTCCAGGCCGCCTTCTTCGCCCGGGCGCCGGGGGCGGCGTCGCTCGTGGAACTGTTCCGCGTCCTGCCGCACACCTACTTCTTCGCCAAGGATCGGCAGGGCCGGTTCGTCGCGGTCAACCACCTGTTTCTCGACAACCACGGCCTCGCGCGGGAGGCGGACGCGATCGGGAAGACCGATCGCGACTTCCACCCGCCGCTGTTGGCCGAGGCCTACATGGCCGAGGACGAGCGGGTGATGTCGTCGGGCCGGCCGCTGCCGGGGCAGTTGTGGATGGTGCCGCACCGGCGTGGTGCGCCCCGCTGGTATGTCTGCACGAAGGTGCCGATCCGGGATGCCGCCGACACCGTGATCGGCGTCGCCGGTGCGATGGAGCGGGTAAACGATCCGGCCCTCCTCGCCCGCTATTTTGCCGAACTCCTCCCGGTCGTGCGGCACGTCGAGGAGCACTACCAGGGCAACGTCTCCATGGCCGAGATGGCCAGGCTCGCCGGGCTCTCCCCGACCCACTTCAACCGGCGCTTCCGCCAGCTGCTGCGGATGACCCCCACGGGCTACCTGCGGGCGGTCCGCGTGCAGCGGGCCCGCACGCTCCTAGCCACGACGGAAAAGTCGCTCGTGGAGATCGCGACGCTGACCGGCTTCACGGACCAGAGCCACTTCACGAAACGATTTCGCCAGACGACCGGCCTCACGCCCGATGCCTACCGGAAGCGATTCCGGGGACGCCCGCCGTCGTGACGCGGGCGACGAAGGCATTCATCCGCCGTGGTTCTCGGCAGGCTGAAAGCCTGCCCCACTGGCGAATCGACCATCGCGCCGAACGCCAGTGCCTTGTTGGCCGGTCGTCGCAGGGGTAGGTTTGCACCGCGTCCGGTCGGTGCCGTTCTCCGCACCCGTTCGAAAGGCAAGAGTCATGTCGCCGCGCGTTCGTGTCCGTCCGCTCGCGAGCCTCCTCGCCGCGCTTGCCCTGTGCCTTCCCTGCCCGCCGCGGGCCGCCGCGGAGCCGGCCGTCAACGTGCCGCCGGAGGGCTACCGGGCGCTCTTCAACGGCAGGGATTTCAGCGGCTGGCGGGGCATGGGCACGGAGAACCCGTACCAGCTCGCGGCGAAGACGGCCGAGGAGCGGGCCGCGTTCTTCGCCCAGAACCAGCCGGGCATCGACGCCCACTGGAAGGTGGTGGACGGCGTGCTCGTCAACGACGGTCAGGGGCCGTACCTCACCACGATCGACGACTTCGGCGACGTCGAACTCTGGGTGGACTACAAGACGGTGCCGAAGGCCGACAGCGGTATCTATCTGCGAGCCTCGCCGCAGGTGCAGATCTGGGATTCGACCGAGACCGACAAGTTCAAGCTCGGCGCCGACAAGGGCTCGGGCGGCCTGTGGAACAACAGCCCCGGGGCCCCGGGCAAGGATCCGCTCGTCCTGGCCGACAAGCCCTTCGGTGAGTGGAACCGCCTGCGGATCGTGCAGGTGGGAGCCCGCACCACCGTCTGGCTCAACGACAAGCTCGTCGTCAACAACGCGATCATGGAGAACTACTGGGACCGCAAAAAGCCGCTCCTGCGGCGCGGGCCGATCCAGCTCCAGACCCACGGCGGCGAGATCTCCTGGAAGAACGTGTACGTCCGGGAACTCGGCGCCGAGGAGGCCAACCGCTGGCTGCGGGATCACGCCGGCGACGGCTTCGAGCCGCTCTTCAACGGTCGGGACCTCACCGGCTGGGCCGGGAACACCGACGGCTACGAGGTCGTGGACGGTGCGATCCGCTGCCAGGCCGGCACGGGAGGCACGCTGCACACGCAGCAGGAGTACGGCGACTTCAGTGCCCGGCTCGAGTTCCGGCTGCCCCCCGGCGGCAACAACGGCCTGGCGATCCGCTATCCCGGCTCCGGCAACCCGGCCTTCGACGGGATGTGCGAGCTGCAGGTGCTCGACTCGGAGCATCCCAAGTACGCCACGCTCGACCCCCGGCAGTACCACGGCTCCGTCTATGGCGTCGTGGCCGCCGAGCGGGGCTACCTGCGGCCGGCCGGCGAGTGGAACTTCCAGCAGGTGACGGTGCGGGGGAGCCGGATCACGGTCGAGCTCAACGGCTCGGTGATCCTCGACGCCGACGTGGCCGCCGCCAAGGAGTTCATGGACGGCAAGCCCCACCCCGGCCTGAATCGCGCCCGCGGCTTCTTCGGCTTCGCCGGGCACGGTGACCCGGTCGAGTTCCGAGACATCGCGCTCAAGCGGCTCGACTGAGCGGGCCGCGGCCTTCCCCCGGAGAAACCCCATGTCGTGCCATGCCAGTCGCTCCCGGTCGCCCGTGGCCGCTGCCGTCGTCGGCCTGGGCGCGATCCTCGCGGGCTGTGACGAGCCTGCCACCCCGGCAGCCCGTCCGCCGATCCAGACGCGCCAGACGATCGGCAAGACGACGCAGACCGTGCTCGAACTTTCCCGGGCACTTGCCGACGGCGGCGTGGTGGTCGAGGGGGGCGTGACGTCCGGCGGGCTCGATGCCATCACCGACGCCGCCCGCTCGAGCGCCGGCACGATCGGCACGCTGGCGGTGGAGCAGAAGGTGCGGCTCTACGAGGCGGAGCACGGCCGCAAGCCGCTCGGTTACGACGAGTTCGTGAGCCGCATCATCGCGGCCGGCACGCCCGACGCCGTCAGCCTGCCGATGCTGCCGTACTACCAGGAGTGGGCCTATGACCCGGCGGCCAAGAAGGTCGTGGTCGTGGAGTTTCCCGCCCGCAAGGAGCAGCGCCGGCAGGAGACGACCGGTCCCGGACTGAATCTCTGACCACGGCGGGCGGCGCCACCCCGGCCGAGAGCCCGTTTTTTGACGGTCCCGCGAACGCGGCGTAGCCTGAGGTCGCGGGACGAGCGGCTGACTTCCGCGCGGCCGACCTCAGGATGGCGATGGCGAACACTCCACGGACCGGAGCGGCCGATTCCGGCCCGACCAGGATCGTGCTGATCGGCCGCGGCGCGGGCAACGACCTCGTGCTCCGGCAGCCGAGCGTCTCGGCCCGTCATGCCCGGGTGCTCGTCGGCCCCGACGGCATCTGGGTCGAGGATCTCGGCAGCCGCAACGGCACGTTCGTCGGCACGCCCCCGCGGAGGATCGACCGCGAGCGGATCACGCTCGACGACCCGCTCGTGTTCGGCGATGCGGCCCTGCCGGCAAGCGCGCTCCGTGACTTTCTCGAGCGGACGAAGCCCCGGCCCGCCGCCGACGGCGCGATCCAGCTCGACGACGCGGCGCTCGTCACCTTCGGCCGCCGGGCGGAGGCGAGCGTGGCCATCGACCGGCCGCTGGTCTCGGCCCTGCACGCCTCGGTGAGCGTGGACCGCGGCCGCGTGATCGTCCGCGACCTGGGCAGCACGGCCGGCACCTTCGTCGACGGCCGCCGCATCGAGCGGCCGGTGGAGATCGGCCCCGGCACGCTCGTGCAGGTGGGCGACCAGCGGTATCGCCTCGCCGACGACGCCCGCTCGCTCGAGCCGGTGGATTCCACCGCCGACTCGGTCGAGGCGGTGGAGGTCGCCGTCGAGGCGTCGGGCAAGCGGCTGCTCGAGGGCGTGTCGCTCGTGATCCAGCCGGGCGAGCTGGTGGCGATCATGGGCCCGAGCGGCGCCGGCAAGAGCACGCTGCTCTCGGTGCTCAACGGGCAGGTCGCGCCGGCCGCCGGCCGGATCGTGATCGGCGGCCTCGACCTCCACGACCACTTCGAGCTGTTCCGCGGCCGGATCGGCTACGTGCCGCAGGACGACATCCTCCACGCCGACCTCACCGTCTGGCAGGCCCTCTGGTACGCGGCGCGGCTGCGGCTGCCCCGCGACATGGCCGACGAGGAGATCGCCCGCCGCATCCGCCAGGTGCTCGGGCAGCTGGGCCTCGAGGGCACCGAAGACACCCGCGTGGGCGACCAGCGCAAGCGGGGCATCAGCGGCGGCCAGCGGAAGCGGGTGAACCTGGCGATGGAGCTGCTCACCGACCCGCCGATCCTCGTCCTCGACGAGCCCACCTCAGGCCTCTCGAGCACCGACACGATCTCGGTTCTGGAACTCCTGCGGTCGCTGGCCGACGCCGGGAAGACGATCCTGGTCACGATCCACCAGCCGAGCCTCGAGGCCTATCGGAAGTTCGACGCGGTGGCCGTGATTGCCCGCGACGCCTCCACCGACCAGGTCGGACGGCTGGCCTGGTTCGGCCGCGCCTGGCCCGACGCGATCAACTTCTTCGAGCCGCCCCCCTCCGGCAGCCCGCCCCCCACCACGGCCGACGGGCTGCTCCGCGGCCTGGCCACGCGGCCGGTCAGCGACTGGGTGCGGCAGTGGGAGCGGTCGCTCGCCAAGTCGATCTGGGTGGACGGCCGGGCCGGCGGCCATGCGGCCCGCTCCGGGTCGCGGCCCCGGCCGAAGCCGCGGCCGACGGAGCGGTTCGCCCAGTGGCTCACGCTCGTGAAGCGGGGCCTGGCGGTCAAGGCCTCCGACCGGTGGAACACGGCCGTGCTCTTCCTCCAGGCGCCGCTGGTGGGCCTCTTGATCGCGGCCGTGTTCGCCAAGGTGCTGCGGATGCAGCCCACGCCCGACACCTGGCCGAAGGCCGGCGTCAACATGGCCACGATGATGTTCGTCACGGCGCTGGCCGCGATCTGGTTCGGCTGCTCCGCCACCGCCCGCGAGATCGTGGCCGAGTGGCCGATCTATCGCCGGGAGCGGATGGTGGGCCTTTCGATCCTCTCCTACCTCGGCTCGAAGGTGGCGCTCCTGCTCGTGATCGCGGCCGTGCAGACGGCGCTGTTGCTCGGGATCGTGGCCTGGGCCTGCGGCATCGAGAGCTCGTGGTGGCACCTCGCGCTCGTGCTCTATGCCGCGGGGCTGGCGGGGGGGGCGATCGGGCTCGTGGTGTCGGCCACGCTCCGCACCACCGAGGCCGCGACGGCGCTGTTGCCGGTGCTCCTGATGCCGATGATCGTGCTCGGCGGCGTGCTCGTGCCGCTGGCCGATCTGCCGAAGCTCACGCAGCCGTTGGCCGCGGCGATGCCCTCCCGCTGGGCGTTCGAGGGGATGGTGGTCCCCGAGGCGCTCGTTCGCCCGCGGCTCAAGGTGCCGCACCTGGCCGACGTGCCGCCGGCGCGGCCCCGCGTGCCGATCGTGCTCACGGCCGGTGGCAAACGGCGGTTCATCCTGCCCGGCCGGCAGCGGATCGCCGAGGCCCTCGAGGAGGCGGCGGCCAAGGCGGAACGGGAGATGCAGGCCGCCAAGGCCGACGCCGAGCGGAAGGCCGCCGAGATGCAGCGGCAGATGCAGGCGGAGGCCGAACAGAAGGCCGCCGCCATGCGGCAGGAGACGGAGCGGCAGGCCGCGGCGCTGCGGGAGCAGATGGAGCGGACGCTGCGGGAGTCGCAGGCGGACTTCGAGCGGCGTGCCGCGGCGGCCAACGCCGCCGTGGAGGAGCGGATCAAGGAGGCGAACGCGTCGGTCGAGGAGAAGCTCGGCGAGCTCAAGCAGGGCATGGAGGCCGAGCGGGAACGGATGAACGACGCGCTCGGCAAGCTCGGCGCGGCCAGGGATCGCGCCGTGGTGCCGGCCTCCGCGCCCGCGGCTCCCGGCGAGGTCGACATGGCCGAGCGGTTTTTCGCCCGCTCGGGCTGGCGGTCGCCGCCGAGCGTGCCGCTGCAGGTGCTCCTGGGCATGGTGGCGGCCGGCGTGGCGGCGGCCGGCCTCGTGCTCCGCCGCCGCGACGCGACGGGCCGGTAGACTGAGACCGCGGCACGTAGGCCGGGAACGGAGCATGGCTGAAGAACGCACGGAACCCTCCGCCGCCTCGGCACAGGCGGGCGACCTCGACGTGCCGCCGACGGTCGTGGCCACGACCACGATCGCGGTCAATCGCCGGCTCGGCCGCGGTGGCATCGGCGACGTCTACACGGCCAGCGACCGGGCCACGGGCCGCAGCCTGGCGGTGAAGTTCCTCAACGACTGGGCGATCGAGCAGGAGTCGTGCCGCGAGGCCTTCGCGTTCGAGGCCACCGTCACCAGCCAGCTCGAGCATCCTAACATCGTGCCGGTCTACGTGACGGGCGCCACGCCCGAGGGCAAGCCCTTCTACGCGATGCGGCTGATCCCCGGCCGCACCCTGGCCGCGGCGATCGCGGAGTTTCACGACCGGCGGCGGGCCGGCGACTCGGCCGAGGCGCAAAGCGAGCGGTACAACGAGCTGCTCGCCCAGTTCGCCCTGGCCTGCAAGGCGATCGCCTACGCCCACGACCGCGGCGTGATCCATCGCGACATCAAGCCGGCCAACATCATGCTCGGCAGGTTCGGCGAGGTCGTGGTGCTCGACTGGGGGCTGGCCGCGCGGGTGGACCGCGACGACAAGGCCCGCTCCAGCGGCGAGCAGAGCATCGTGATGCCGACGCTGGCCGTCGACGCGGCCCCGGCGGAGAAGCGGGGAATCTCCGGCACGCCCGCCTACATGAGCCCCGAGCAGCACGACGGGGCCCGGCGGATCGGTCCGGCGAGCGACGTCTACGGCCTGGGGGCCACGCTCTATCACATCCTCGCGGGGCAGCCCCCCTTCGAGGGCGACGTGGCCGCGATCCGCGAGAAGGCGCTGGCCGGCGACATCCAGCCGCCGTCGCGGGTGAAGCGGGGCGTGTCGCACGCGATCGAATCGGTCTGCCTCAAGGCGATGGCCCGCGACCCGGTGGATCGCTACGAGACGCCGCTCGAGCTCGCCCGCGACGTCGAGCACTACCTGGCCGACCTGCCGGTGAGTTCGTATCGCGAGCCGCTGCCGCGGCGGGTGGCCCGCTGGGCCCGGCGGCATCGCACCGTCGCCCAGCTCGCGACGGCGGCCCTGCTCCTCTTGCTCCTCACCGCCGGGACGGCCGCGGTGCTGCTCAACCGGATGGCGGGGCAGGAGTACGCGGCCCGGCAGACGGCGCTCTTGATGGCGGCCCGGCTGGCCGCGAGCACCGCCGCCCTGCAGATCGACTCGCGCTGGCGGATCCTCGAGAACGAGGCCCGGAACCCCGACCTCGTGGCCGCGCTCGAGGTGGCGGCCAAGGACGGGGGCACGAGCACGGGCCGCGGTCGCTGGGCGGCGATCCAGGCGGCCGTCGACGAGATCGCCGCGGCCCACCGCGATTCGGTGGATGCCGAAAGCTGGTTCGTCTGCGACGCAGCCGGCGTCCAGGTGGCCCGGCTGCCCGTGGCCGACACGATCGGCACGAACTTCGCCCATCGCGACTACTTCCACGGGGGCGAGGCCGACCTGCCTCCCGGCACTGCCGCCGCCCCGCTCAAGGAGGTGCACCGTTCGGGCGTCTACAAGAGCACCACCACCGGCAAGCTGAAGGTGGCGTTCTCCGCGCCGATCTGGAACGGGCCGCCCGGCAGGGAAGGGCGGGCCTGCCTCGGGGTGCTCGTGATGGCCTTCGACGTCGGGGTTCTGTTTCGCTCGATCGACGCCATCGGCGGCTGGAACGCCTCGCGGAACTCATTCGTGGTGGCCGTCGTCGATCTCCGCGACGACCGGATCGAGGGAGCGCCGAAGTCGGGGCTGATGCTCGAGAACCCCGATCTGGCGACGGCCGGCGGGGTGGCGTCGGTCGCGGCGCAGGACGAACGGGCGCCCGCGGCCGTCGTGGAGCGGCTCAAGGCCGCGGCCAGCCGCCGGCGGACCGGGCCGGGCAGACTGGAACCGGCGGAGCTCGCCTTCGACGTGGAGGTGCCGACGATCGCGGCGGCCGAACCGATCGTGATCCTCGGCCGCCCCGAGCACATCGCCGACGTCGGCTGGGCCGTGATCGTGCACGAGCGGTGAGCGCGCTTCCTCGAGTCAGCGGACCGCCACCGCACCGTCCGCTCCGGATCAGGCGCAGTGGTCCGCGACGCAGTCGCAGCTGGTCACTGCTGGCCGCCCAAGGCCGTCGGCAGCCCCTCCCGCCTTCATCGCCGGCGTCGTTCTTCCGCGATGCAGGCTGCAGGGGTGTTTCGCCTGACGTTCGCCTGCGCCTCGGCCCAGCGGATCATCTCCTGGATCGCCTGCCACCGAGCTGCGGGGCTCCAGGCACGCTCGCGGCGCTGGCCCCTTCCGGGGCGACGCCCTGCGGGCCCGTGACGATGGAGGTGTAGCTGCCGGGAGAGCCCGAGCGGACGATGCCCCCCGAGGTGCGGTCGCCTCCAAGCAACGGGTCGTAGACCCCTGGGGGTCGTCGGCGGCGACCGCATTCAAAAATGCGGTGTACTCGCCGAGCGTCACCTCGTACTTGCCGATCTGAAACCTGCCGGCGACCCGGCCGAAGCCGGTGGCGGGATCGGCCGCGTTGCCCGGGTTGCCCACGGGCACCAGGATCATCTCGACGGCCGCGAGCGCCAGGCGCGGCTCCAGCCGCTGGCAGCCGAGCGGCCGCGGCCCCGTCGAGACGGCTGGCCGAGCCGCTCAGGCATACCCTTTCGCGCTGACGTAACGCAGGATTCGGCTGGCGGTGTCGAGCAGTTCCGGCGCGGCGATGAGCGCCTCGGCCAGCACACGGTCGGCGCTCTCGATCAGATAATCATGGGCGATGGCGTTGCGCAGCAGGCGAAGCTCCCGCCAGCGGTCCACGGACGCGATCAGCCCGCGGGCTTCCGCCCGCTGCAACCGGTCCAGCGGCGTGCCCTCGTCCATCAACTCGATCTGGTCGAGGGTCCGCAGCACCCGCTGCACGAGAAAATCGTTGAGCCGGGCGAATCGCGCCGTCAGCGCCTCGCATGACTCCCGCTCGCCAATCGACAGCTCCCCGCCCAGCCGCTCACCGAGGGCAGCCACGCGGGTCCGGGATTCCTCCAGCACCTGGGCGGCGGCCTGCATCAGGGACAGTTGGTCCCGCAGCAGTCGGTTCAAATGTTCGACCACAACTCCACTCCCTGGCTCCGGGCAAGAGCGGCGAAGCCCCCGGCCGTGGTCCCGTCGTCGAGAACAATGTCGAATCGCTGCGGCCCGAGCTCGTCCTCGAGCGCGAGCTGGAGCCTCTGCTTCAACCGGTAGGTATCGACCGACGGCTCCGATCCGACCACGATCAGCAGGTCGATATCGCCACCGCGCCGATGCGGGTCGGCCCGCGAGCCGAACAGAATGATGTGTCGCCATGCAGCCCCTGTTTCGCGGCAGGCCTTCACCGTTGCCCGGCGAATGGCTTCGCACTCACTGGGCGAGATCCGGATCTGGTCGAGCGGCGTGGTCACGGAAGTTCCCGACGGAACACGCGGGGACGCGGGGCATGGCAAGGGATCCGCACTCGTCGCAATCATACCCCGGCGGCCGCGACGGTCGGGATTCCCGGCCGGCAACGCACGCTCGCTGGCTGGCCCTGCGGTTCGTCTGGTCTCTTGGGGCAAATCGGATGCGGCGAGATCGCTGCCATGAGCCACGGGGAACCTTGCGGGCCGCCGAGGCATCCAAAGGGGTCGACGGCGTACACTTCTTGCCCGGCGGGCCGGCTTCGGCCTCCCGGGGTTCCTGGTCGCGGCGGAGTAGCACCCATGCGTTTTGGTCTCGGGCGACAGGGCGGGGCCGGCGGGCTGTTGCCGCGGGCAGCTGCGGCGGCGGTGATCACGGTCCTCCTCGGAGGCTTGGGCATGTGGCGGCAGGTGCGGGCCGAGGATGTGCCAGAGGGCCCGCGGGCCGCGGCGTGGAAGCAGGTCCAGCAGGCCCTCGACGAGGGGAAGCCCAAGTCGGCGCTCGCGGCGCTCGCCGGGGTCGAGGCCGAAGCGACGCAGGCGAAGGCCTGGGCAGAGGTGGCCCGGGCGATCGCCACCCGGGTGCTCGCCGAGACGGGCGACCGGCCGCTCGACGATCCTGAGCGGGTCATCCGGCTCGCGACAGCGATGGAGAAAGCGCCTCCCGAGACACGGGGCGTGCTCGAGGCGATCCGGGCCAACTGGACCTGGGGCTACTACCAGGAGAACCAGTGGCGGTACCAGCAGCGGACGCAGGGCGGGGCCGCCGGGAAGGATCTCGCCAGACTGGGCGAGTGGGACCTGCCCACGATTCTGGCCGAGATCCGGGCCCGGTTCGCTGCGGCCGTCGGCGGGCCGGGCAGCCCCGAGCGCAAGGCGATCCAATCGCTCCCGGTCGCCGACTGGGACGCGCTCATCCGCAAGGGTTCGATGCCCGACGCCTACCGGCCCACGGTGTGGGACGTGGTCGCCCGCGATGCCCTCGAGTTCGCCGCCTCGGGGGAGCGGGGGCTCATGGCCCCGGAAGACGCCTTCGAACTCGACGGCGAGTCGCCGGCCCTCGGCACGCGCGAGGAGTTTCTGGCGTGGCGACCGGAGGCCGACGAGGCCGTCACCGACAAGGGCTCGCCGCTGATCGAGGCGGCGGCGCTCTATCGCGGGCTGCTCGAGTTTCACCTGGGCGACGCCGACCCGTCGGCCCTGCTCGCGGCTGATCTCGATCGGATCCTGTGGGCTGGCGGAGCCGCGGTGGGCGAGGGGCTCGAGGACCGCAAAGAGCAGGCTCTGCGGTCCTTCATCGAGCGGGCCGGCGACCACGAAACGGCGGCGCTGGCCTCGTTTCACCTGGCGAGCCTGATCCAGGGGCAGGGTGATTCGGTGGCGGCACGGGAGCTCGCAGCCAAGGCGGCGGCCCAGTGGCCCGAGACCCACGGCGGGGCCCAGTGCGCCAATCTCGTCGCCCAGCTCCAGGCACGGGAGCTTTCGCTCTCGACCGAGCGGGCGTGGGCGGCGCCGTTCCCGGCCATCCGGGTGACGTACCGGAACCTCGCCAAGGTGCATCTGCGCGTCTGCAAGGCGGACTGGCTCGGCCGGCTGAAGGTGGGCAAGCCCCACTCCGGCTGGCTCGATGAGGAGGACCGCGGGGCGATTCTCGCCCTGCCCGCCGTCCGCGAGCATGCGGCCGACCTGCCGGCCACGCCCGACTATCACTCCCGGTCGGAAGACCTCCCGGTCGCAGGTGCGCTCGATGCGGCCACGCTCGAGCCGGGGCCCTACTGGGTGATCGCCAGCCACAGGCCCGACTTCGGCGAGCAGGACAACGTGGTCGCCGTCACCATGGTCTGGGTCACGCGGCTGGCCATCGTGACCGAGCAGCAGCGGCCTGTCTTCGCCCGCGCCTTCGCCGTCGAGGGCGATCCGGCGGCCGCCGTGCGGTGGGGCCGCGGCCCGCGGGGGTCGGCAATGCTGGCCGGCCACGTCGTCGATCTGGCCACGGGCGAGCCGGTCCCCGCCGCCTCCGTGCAGCTCTTCATGCGCCAGCAGCGGGGCGACAGCCAGGGGTTCGACGAGGCCGGAGCCGTCACGACCGATGCGGAGGGCCGCTTCGAACTCGAGGCGGAGCAGGGCCGCGAACTGGTGGTGGTGGCCAAGGCCACCCTGGCCGGTCGCGATCAGACGGTGGCCAGCGGCTCCGCGAACGTCTGGCCGACCGTGATGCCCGACGAGGTGAAGACGATCGTGCTCGTCACCGATCGCGGCATCCATCGGCCGGGGCAGATCGTCTTCTACAAGGGCATCGTGGCCGGGGGCGACCTGGCGGAGGGCAACTATGCGGCGCTCGCCGGCGTCGCCGTCGAGGTCGTGCTGCGTGACGCCAACGGCCGCGAGGTGGCCAAGGCGAGTCAGACGACGAATGCCAACGGCTCCTTCCATGGCAACTTCCCGATCCCCGCCGGCTGCCTGCCGGGGCAGTGGTCGATCCAGGCGCAGGCCGCAGGCACGCAGGGGGGGACGGGCGTCCGTGTCGAGGAGTACAAGCGGCCCAAGTTCCAGGTGAAGCTCGCCGCGCCCGAGAAGAGCGTGCCGCTCGGCGGCGAGGCCATGCTCACCGGCAAGGCCACGACCTACACGGGCCTGCCCGTGGCCGACGCCACCGTCCGCTGGCGGGTCGAGCGGTCGGTGCGGTTCCCCATCTGGTGCCGCTGGTTCTTTCCCGGGCTGCCCTTCGACGCCGGAGCGCAGCGCATCGCCCGCGGCACGGCCAGGACCGACGCCGCGGGTTCGTTCACGGTCGCCTTTCCCGCCCGGCCCGATCGCTCGGCGCCGAAGGAGTCGCTGCCGGTCTTCACCTACCGGGTGGTGGCCGATGTCACCGATCCCGGCGGCGAGACGCGGAGCGACGAGCGGAGCCTGAACGTGGGCTACACGGACGTGGAGGCGAGCGTGAGCGTGCCCGCGTGGCAGGCCAGGACCAACGGCGAGCCGGCGGCCGTCTCGATCACCGTCTCCACGACCACGCTCGACGGCGAGGTCCGCGCGGCTGAGGGCAGGCTCACGGTGCAGCGGCTCGTGCAGCCGGTCGAGGTTGCCCGCGGCGATCTCCAGGGAGGCCGGCCGCTGCCGATGCCCATGCTGCGCCGCGGCGCGACGGGCCGAGTGCCGCCCAAGCCCCCCGAGCCTGACCCCGCCGACCCCGAGACCTGGGCGGCTGGCGAGACGGTGGTCGAGGAGCCGGTCGTCACCGACAAGGCGACGGGCAAAAAAATCGCCACGACCAACCTTCCGGCGGGCATCTATCGAGCCACGTTCCAAATCCCGGCCGCAGGTGACGTGCCGGCGGTGAAGGCGACGACGCTCGTCGAGGTGGTCGATCCGGCCGCCAAGAACTACGGCGTCAAGCGGCCGTTCGTAATGAGGGCCGAGAGAACCACGGTCGAACCCGGAAGCGAGTTTCAAGCGCTCGTCGGCACGGGCTATGACGCGGGCCGGGCGGTCGTCGAAATCTCGCAGGCCGGAAAAGTCCTGAAACGATTCTGGACGGAGCCGGGGCGTACCCAGTGGCCGGTGGCATGGCCCGTCACGGCGGCCAACCGGGGCGGGTTCACCGTGCGGGCGTGGATGGTCCGCGACGGTCGGCTCCACGTCGCGAGCCAGACGGTGGACGTGCCCTGGACCGACAAGCAGTTGGCGGTGGCTTGGGAGCGGTTCACGCGGCGAACCGAGCCCGGGGCCAAGGAGGTCTGGCGGGCGAAGATCTCGAGCGTGGCCGATCCGGTGGTGGGGCCGGCCAGGCCACAAGCTGCCGAGTTCCTCGCGCTCGCCTACGACCAGTCGCTCAAGGCGCTCGCGCCGCACGCGTGGCCGGGTGGCGGCCTCCTGGGACTCTTCCGACGGGAGTCGGGCTGGCTCGACCTCGCCTTCACGAACGCCGGCGAGATGTTTCACCACGTCCGTGGCAACTTCGCCCAGGACTACCGCGATGTCCCGGAGATGACCTTCCGCATGCTGCGCGACCCGTTTGGCACGCCGCAGGGTGGGTGGGGTTTCGGCCGTCGGCGGGGCATGCTCGTGATGGCCGCCGCAGCGGCGCCCGACGCCGCGATGATGGCCGAAGCGATGCCGAGGGAAGCTGCCGCACCTCCGGCGGCCGGCATGGCCAAGGCCGCCAATCGAGCCGAAAAAACGGCGGGCGATGCTGGTGCCCCCCCCGCCTCTCCGGCGGCGGGCCAGGCCGCCCCGCCACCGCCGCGGAAGAACCTCGTCGAGACGGCCTTCTTCCTGCCCGTGCTCTCGAGCAACGTCGACGGCATCGTGACGATCGAGTTCACCCTCCCCGACACGCTCACCACGTGGCAGTTCAAGGGCCTCGCCCACGACGCGGCCCTCCGGAGCGGCGTCCTCGTCGATACCTGCGTGTCCACGAAATCCCTGATGGTGGAGCCGCTCGTGCCCCGGTTCTTGCGCGAGGGGGACCTCGTGAAGATCCCGGTCAAGGTGAGCAACACCTCGACCGGCCGGCTCGCCGGCACGGTGCGGTTCGCGCTCGCCGACGCGCGGACGGATGCGGACAAAAGCGGCCTGATCGAGGGGCCGAACGAACAGTCCTTCGACCTTGCCTCCGGTGAATCCAGGCCGGTCGTGTTCACCGTGAAGGTGGCCGACGGCACCGACGTGCTCAAGTATCTCGCCACCGGCTCGGCCGACGCTTCGGGAACGAAGGCGGCCGACGGCGAGGAGGCCTTCGTGCCCGTCCTCCCGCGGCGCGTCCCCGTGACGGAGACGATCCCGATCACCATCCGCGGCCCGGGCACGCGGAAGGTGTCGCTCGAGCGGCTGGCGGCGAGCGCCGGCACCGACATCGAGAGCCAGTCGCTCGTCGTCCAGGCCGCGTCGAATCCGGCCTGGTACGGCGTGCTCGCCCTGCCGGTGATCATGGAGGAGGCGGACGAAAGCACCGAGACGCTCTTCACCAGGCTCTACGCCAACTCGCTCGCCCGGCACCTGGCCACGAGCGACCCGCGGATCGCGCGGATCTTCGAGCAGTGGAAGGGCACCGCCGCCCTCACGAGCCCCCTGGAGAAGAACTCCGACCTCGTGCAGACCCTGCTCGCCGAGACCCCGTGGGTCCGCGACGCGGTGGACGAGACGGAGGCGCGGGCCCGCATCGCGCTGCTCTTCGATACCAATCGGGCGACGAACGAGGCCCGGGCCGCCCTCGAGCGGCTCGAGAGCCTGCGGAACGGCGACGGCGGCTGGCCCTGGTTCCCGGGCGGGCGAAGCTGCGACAGTGTGACGCTCGGGATCATCGCCGGCTTCGGTCGGCTGCGGGCGGCGGGCGTGGACATCGACGTGCAGCCCGCGCTCGCGGCGATCCCCTGGCTCGACGGCCGGCTCGTCGAGGAGCGAAAGTGGGCCCGCGAGCGGTGGAAGGACAAGCCCGACGACATCGTGCTCACGCCGACGGGTGCCTCCGCCCTCTATGCCCGAAGCTTCTTCACGCAGGATGCTCCGCCCGCGGGCGACGCCGCCGAGGCGATTCGCTGGGGCTTCGACGTCGCCCGGACATCCTGGATGAAGATCGACCCGCGGCTCTCGCAGGGCCAGCTCGCGATCGCGCTTGCCCGCTCGGGCGACAAACCGACGGCGCTCTCGATCATCGACAGCCTCAAGCAACGGGCGGTGGATGCCGACGTGAAGCCCGGCCAGGAGAAGGAATCCTGGCAGGGGATGTGGTGGCGGGACGCCCACCCCGGCTGGTGGAGTTGGGCCCACGCCCCGATCGCCACCCAGGCGATCATGATCGAGGCCTTCGACGAGGTGGCCGGCGACGAGGATTCGGTCGAGGCCTTGAAGGCGTGGCTGCTCTCGCAGAAGCGGACGAGCCGGTGGCCGGGCAGCCGGGCCACCGCCGACGCCGTGGGCGCCCTGCTCGGCCGCGGCGGCGACCTGCTTGGCTCGGAGGAGCTCGTGACGGTCACCGTGGGCGACGAAAGAATCGTGCCCGAGAGAGTCGAGGCCGGCACCGGCTTCTTCGAGACCAGGTTCGTCCGCCGGGAGATCACGCCGGCGATGGCGGCCGTAACGCTCGAAAAGCCCGATCAGGGCCTGGCCTTCGGGGGCGTCCACTGGCAGTACCTCGACGACATCGCGAACGTCCCGGCCGCGGGTCGCGAGGAACTCGCGATCGAGAAGCGGCTGTTCGTGAAGAGGTTCACGAAGGCCGGGCCGGAACTCGTGCCGGCCGGCGACGGCGTGGCGGTGAAGGTGGGCGACGAGCTCGTGGTGCGGCTGGTCGTGACGAGCGACCGCGACTACGAGTTTCTGGAGCTCGCCGACCATCGGCCAAGCCTGACGGAGCCGGTGGACGTGCTTTCCGGCTGGCGGTGGGGCGACGGGGCGGGCTGGTATCTCGCGATCCGCGACGCCTCGACGCAGCTGTTCTTCGAGCGGCTGCCGCGGGGCACGCACGTGTTCGAGTATTCGCTGCGGGCCGCCCATCGGGGCACGGCTTCGAGCGGGTTCGCCAGCATCCGGAGCCGCTACGCCCCCGAGTTCTCCGCCCGCTCCCAGAGCATCTCGCTCGAGGTGAAGTGAATCGAGGAGCCCCCATGACCTCACTGACCGACGAACTGGCCCGGGAGCGGAACCGCGAGGCGGCCGACCGCACGCTCCTGGCCTGGATCCGCACGAGCCTGGCGATGATCAGCCTGGGCTTCGGCCTGGAGCGGCTCGGCGAGGCCGCCCTGTCGCTCGACGGCGGACCGGGCGGCTATTCGCCGCTGAAGTCGCGGCTGGTGGGCGGGGCGCTCATCCTGCTGGGGATCGTCGCCACGCTGGCGGGCATGTGGGAGCACCGGGCCGTGCTGGCGGCGATCGCCAAG
>JBJTAA010000101.1:0-3866 GCA_046090525.1 Planctomycetota bacterium | reverse complement strand
TTCGCCGCCCCAGCCCTTGGCCCGCACCCGCGCGAACAGGTTGGCGAAGGAATAGTATTGGTCGTTCGTCCACTTCTCGAGCGGATGGTTGTGGCACTTCGCGCAGTTGATCGACAGCGAGAGGAAGGCCTGGGCCACGTTTTCGGCCATCGTCTCGGGATCCTGGTGCACCGCGTAGAAGTTCGTGGCGCCGTTGTCGATGCTCGACCCGCGCGACGTGACGACCTGGCGGACGAACTGGTCCCAGGGCGTGTTCTCGGCCACACGGTCCCGGATCCAGCGGTAGTAGGCGTCGATCGCCGCCGGCCGCAGTTTCGCCCCCGACACCAGCAGGATGTCGGACCATTTATAGGCCCAGTAGTCGATGAACTCGGGCCGCGCGAGCAGGAGATCGACCAGTCGCCGCTTCTTCGCCGGCGACTGGTCGGCGAGGTAGTCGCGGACCTCCTCGGGCGTCGGCAACCGGCCGATCGTGTCGAGGAACGCGCGGCGCAGGAACGTGGCCTCGTCGCAAGGGGGCGAAGGCTTGAGGTTCAGCTGCTCGAGCTGGGCGAGATTGAGCTCGTCGATCACGTTAGCCCGCGGGGCGTTGGAGTAGTCGCTGGGCGAAACCGCATGGGGGAACGGCGCGATCACGTTGGCGACGGCGATCCGCGAAGAAAACCAGGCCGTCACTGCCCCTGCGCCGTGGCCGACCACGCTCACGCCGCCTGCAGGATCGACGGTGGCCACCGTCTCGTCGGCCGAGGTGAACCGGGCCCAGCGGGTGACGTCGCGCGTGGAGCCGTCGGAGTAGCGAGCCGTGACCGCGAGCTTCACCTTCTGCCCGAGCGCCGCCACACTCTCCGCGGGGCCGAGGTCGATCCCCGCGAGGGTCTTCTCGCCATCCTTGGGGCCGGGGCAGCCCGCCTCGATCCAGGCGGCGAGGGTCTTGTAGTCGTCGCTGCCGACGTCGAGCCGCTTGCCGCCCTTGTGGGGCAGGGCCATCGTGGGCTTCGTGAGGAGGAGGCTCGTGCCGGGATCGGCGAGGTCCACGCGGCGGCCGCGGGCGTCGCGGGTGATCGCGATGTAGTCGCTCTTGGGGTCGTAGCCGAAGAGCGAGAGCCGGAAGCCGGCCTTGCCGGCGATGGCCCCGTGGCAGCCACCGCCGTTGCAACTGGCCTTCGAGATGATCGGCATCACGTCGAGCTCGAAGCTGGGCTGGCTGAGCTCCAAGCTGGGCTGGTTGAGCTCCACGCTCGGCTCCTCGGCGCGGCCGACCGCGCAGCACACCAGCACCATCGCGCAGAGCAAGGTTCTCATGAAAAGAGCTCCTTGATCGGGTCGGTGCCGAAGTCGGTGAGGGCGAAGGGGCGGCCGGCGGGGCCGGGAAGGTGCTGCTCGTGGTCGAGGCCGAGCGAGTGGAAGACCGTGGCCACCAGGTCGCCGGGCTTCACGGGCTGCTCGGCGGGGAAGGCGCCGATCGGGTCGCTCGCGCCGATAACGCGGCCCCCCTTCACGCCGCCGCCCGCGAACGACACGGTGAAGCACTGCGGGTAGTGGTCGCGGCCGCCGGCGGGGTTGACCTTCGGCGTGCGGCCGAATTCCGCGAGCCCCGCCACGAGCGTGTCGTCGAGGAGACCGCGCTGGGCGAGGTCTTCGATGAGGGCGCTGTAGGCCTGGTCGTACATCGGGCAGACGATGTTTTTCATCCCCTCGATCGACGTGAACGGCTTCGAGCCGTGGATGTCCCACGTGATCTCGTCGAACACCGTGAGGAACGTATTGATCGTCACGAACCGCACGCCGTTTTCCACGAGCCGCCGGGCGAGCAGGCAGCACTGGCCGAAGCGATTCATCCCGTAGCGGTCGCGCACGGCCTGCGGCTCCTTCGAGAGGTCGAAGGCCTCACGGGCCTGCGGGCTCGTCATCAGGCGGTAGGCCGCGTGGAAGTTTTCGTCGAGCAAGCGGGCGTCTTCGCTGGCCTCGAACTGCTTCGCCGCCCCCTCCACGATCTCGCGCATCTTGCGGCGCCGGTCGAGCCGGGCCACGGAGATCTGGTCAGGGGGCAGGAGGTCGGGCACGCGGAAGTTGGGCCTCGAGGGATCGGCCATGAGCGCGAACGGGTCGTGTGCCTTGCCGAGGAAGCCGCCCGCCTGGCCGTTGGGCAGGTTGCCGCCGCCGCGGCCCATGATCTCGGGAAGCACCACGAACGGCGGAAGGTCGGTGCGCCGGCCGAGCAGGTAGGCGGCCACGCTGCCGGCGTGGGGCGTCTGAATGCCGCCGGTGAACCGCCGGCCGGTCTGCATGATCTGCCAGCCGGCGTCGTGCACCGCGGCACCGTCGTGGTGGCACGACCGCACGAGCGAAAACTTGTCGGCGACCTCGGCGTGCTTGGGCAGCAGTTCTGAGATCTCGATCGCGTCGCTCTTCGTGCGGATCGGCTTGAAGGGCCCACGGATCTCGGCCGGCGCGTCGGGCTTCATGTCCCAGAGGTCCATCGTGGACGGGCCGCCGAGGTTGAAGATCATGATGCACGACCGCTTCTCGCAGCCGGGCCGCACCTTCCCCTCGCTCGCCGCGCGGGCATATTGCGGCAGCGAGAGGCCGATGGCAGAGAGGGCCCCCGCCTGGAGGAAATCACGGCGGGTCGGCCCCGATCCGCAGAGAAGGGCCCGTTCGCCAGGACGTGCGACGCGAAACTCGAACATGGGCCGTCCTCCTGATCGACAGAGTATTCACGCTCACCAAATCCTATCTCTGGCGACCGTCGCCGTCATTTGACGCCTGCCGCAGTGCTTTGTATTAAAGAAGCATGCTCGTTCAGGAATTGCCGCCGAAGCTTTCGGGTTTTGCGGCGATGCAGGTGCTCGGCCTCTTCGACGCCCTGCCGGATGTGTATCTGTTTGTGAAGGACCGCGAGAGCCGGTTCGTGAAGGTGAACGCGGCGTGGCTCGCGCTCCACGGCCTCGCCTCCGAGGCCGACGCCATCGGCACGAACGATTACGACCACCATCCGCCGGCGCTCGCCGCGCAATACGTGGCGGAGGACGAGCGCGTGATGCGGTCGGGCAAGCCGCTCCGCGACCAGGCTTGGCTCGTGACCGACCACACCGGCCTCCCGCAGTGGTATCTGTGCACGAAGATGCCGCTCGTGGGGGCCGACGGCAGCGTGACGGGAATCGCGGGCGTGCTGCGGCCGTTCGATCACGCCGGCCACGCCCCCGACGAATACCGACGGCTCACGCCCGTGCTCGAGCACGTGGTCGCCGCCTACCGACGGCGGCTCACCGTGGGCGATCTCGCGCGGCGGGCCGACCTCTCGGCAAGCCAGTTGCAGCGCGAGTTTCGCCGACTGTTCAACATGTCGGTGGGCGGGTACATCCTCCGGCTCCGGCTGCTCATTGCCCGCAAGCGGCTGCGGGGCACGACCGACGCGGTCGGCCGGATCGCCACCGACTGTGGCTTCTACGACCAAGCCCACTTCACGCGGGCCTTCAAGCAGCACACCGGCCAGACTCCGCTCGAATACCGCCGGGGCGTTTTGTAACGCGTCAGCCGGCGAGCGTCGGGTGGGGCGTGCCCTCGTTGAGCGTGGGCCGTTCGGGGCGGCCATTGCGGGTGTGGACCAGCCGCATGCGGTCGAGCTCCATCAGCCTGAGGATCGTCGCCTGCAGGTCGTGCACGTGCATCTTGTCTTCGATGGCCCGCAGGCCCGCCTCGTCGAGGCCGTAGAGCGCCTTCGTCTCCTCGGTCTTCTGCGCGAGGTCGACCGCCTCGGGCGCCGTGGCCTCCATCCGGAAGGCGAGCTCGTCGTTGCGGATCCGGGCATCGAGATCGGTCTGCTCGGGCAGCGCCGCGGCGTTTGGCGAGTTCGTCGAGCGCCG
>JBJTAA010000100.1:0-7307 GCA_046090525.1 Planctomycetota bacterium | reverse complement strand
CGTGACCGGACTCCTGGGGCGTGACCGGACTCCTAGTGATCCAATCCCGGCATGACCCCAAAAGCCCGGTCCCGCCGGAACCGGGTCAGGGACGACGGACAATCAACCGTGATCCGGTCACGGCGTGACCGGACTCCTGGGGCGTGACCGGACTCCTGGAAACGCCGCAGACCGCATAATGAGTGCGGTCCCCGCAGCCAGGTTCGTCCCGCTGCCGAGCCCGACACCACCGGAACGCCGCCCGTGAGCCGTCGCTGCATCCTCGTCCTCGGCATGCATCGCAGCGGCACCTCCGCGCTCGCGGGCGTGCTCGACCTGCTCGGGGCCCAGCCGCCACGCGAGACCATGCCCCCGGCCGCCGACAATCCCCGCGGCTACTGGGAGGCGCCGCGGATCGCCCGCCTCAACAACCGGCTGCTCGCTTCGGCGGGCACCCGCTGGAACGACGAGGCGGGCATCCCGGAGGCATGGTTTCTGGATCCCGCCCGCGACGCGGATCGCGCGGAGGCGGCGCGGATCCTCGCGGAGGAGTTTCCCGGCCACGACACCTTCGTCCTCAAGGATCCGCGGATCTGCCGCCTGCTGCCCTTCTGGCGCATGGTGCTCGGGGAGGCGGGGATCGAGCCGCATGTGATCCTCGTGTTTCGTGATCCTGCCGAAGTCGCCCGTTCGCTGGCCGCCCGCGCCGCCGTCCCCGAGTTCCGGCCGGCGGCGATCGCGGCGCCGGAGCGAGCCGCCCTGCTCTGGCTGCGGTACACGGTCGATGCCGAGCGGCACTCGCGGAGCCTGCCGCGGCAGGCGCTCGACTACCGCGACCTGCTCGCCGACTGGCGAACAGTCGTCGCGCCGCTCGTCGCGGCCGGTCTGCTCGCGAGGCCGTCCGAGCCTGCCGCCGCCGCCGTCGAAACCTTTCTCGATCCGTCGCTCCGCCGGCAGCGGGCGGCCGATGGGAGCGGCGCAGAGCGGGGATCCGACGCGCCGGCGGCCCTGCTCGCCGCGCTCCGCGCGGATCGTGGGCTGCCGGCCGACGGCACCGCGGCCGCCGCCTGCGATGCCCTGGCCCTGCGGCTCGACCGGCTCGTCGCCGCCTACGCGCCGCTTCGCGGCGTGCTCGATCCGCTCGCCGCGGCCGATCCCTGGGCGGCCGCAATGCTGTGCTCACTCGGGCAGCCGCGGGCGACCGCCGCCCGGCGCGGCGCCGAACCCCGCACGGTGCTCTTCCTGTCGGGCGTGCCCACGTCGGTGGGCCACGTCTATCGGGTCGAGCATCCCGTCGCGGCGCTCGCGGCCGCCGGGTGGCGGGCATCGTGGCTGGCGGCGAACGACCCCCAGGCGGCCGAACGGGCCGAGGCGGCCGATCTCGTGGTGGTGTTCCGTGCGGCCTGGAGCGAGCGGCTCGCGGAGGTCGCCGACCGCTGCCGGGCCCGCGGCACGCCGTTCGCCTACGACGTCGACGATCTGATCTTCGACCAGTCGCTCATGGCCGACGGCAGCATCGCCGTCCTCGCCGCGATGCCGGAGCACGATCGCCGGCAGTTCATCGCCTCCGCGGCGGGCCACCGCGCCACGCTGGAGCGGGCGGATGCCGCCATCCTCTCCACCCAGCCCCTCGCCGCAGCGGCAGCGGCGCACTGCCGGGCCACCTTCGTGCTGCCCAACGCGCTCGGCCCGGCGCTGGAGGCGGCCGCGGCCGAGGCGCGGGCCACGGTCGCCAAGGCGTCGGCGGCCGACGGGCGGCCACGGCTCGTGTTCGCCAGCGGCACGCCCTCGCACGCCCGCGACTTCCAGATGGCCGCGGAGGGCATCGCCGAGGTATTCGCCCGCAGGCCGGAGCCGCTGCTCGTGATGCTGGGCCACATCGACGCCTCGCTCTATCCTTGCCTGCAGCCCTTCGCCGACCGGATCGAGACCCGCCCCGTCGTGCCGCTGCCGCAGGTCTTCGCCGAGGTCGCCCGCTGCGACGTCAATCTCGCGCCGCTCGAGCTCGGCAACCGCTTCTGCGAGGGCAAGAGCGCCGTCCGCTGCCTGTTCGCGGCCGCGGTGGGCGTGCCGACGGTCGCGTCGCCCACGCAGCCCCTGCGGCAAGCCGTCGTCGACGGGGAGACGGGCCTGCTGGCGACGACCGCCGCCGACTGGGCCGATCGGCTCGAGCGGCTCGTCGCCGACGCCGCGCTGCGGGATCGGCTCGGCGCGGCGGCCCGAATCCACGCGCTCGCCGAATCGGGCTGGGCCGCCTATCGTGAGCAGGTAGCGGCGGTCTTCGGCACGCTGGTCGCGCTTGGCCCCACGCTTCCGTGATCGACCCACCTCCAGGACCGCTGACGCCATGAACGAGTTCGTCGAGCCCCTCGGCATGCGGGTCTTGATCCGCAAGGATGAGAACCGCCAGACCACGCGGGGCGGCATCGTGCTCCCCGACAAGGCCGAGATCCCCACGATCAGCGGGCGGGTCGTGGAGGTGAGCCTGCAGGTGGAGCGGGATGCCGACGTGCCCATCGCCAAGTACGACAAGGTGCTCTTCCATCCCAAGAACGCGATCCCGGTCGACCTCGAGGGCAACAACCTCCTGTTCGTCGTGCCGGTCGAGGACGTGGTGGCGGTGTTCCGCCGCACCGGCGCCGAGCGCCGTCACCGGGCCGAGGCGGGCGACGCGGGGCCCGCCGACGGCGACTGAGGCTTCCGGGCGATCCCGGCAGGCCGGGGAGGCGGCGGAGCCTGGGCCGGCCCTGGCGATGGTCCGGACCACGATCATGGCGCCGGTCGTGATGGCACGATCTCACGGATGACCGGGGGTCGGTCCGCGGATCGGGGAGGGGGTGCCCCTGCCACGTCGCCGGGCTGTGGAAGCAAGCGGAGCCACGGATGGCGAAGCGCTGCGGACACGCAGTGAGCGGAGGCCCGGAAGGCCGCAGCGAACGTCCGGAGACGTGGGAGGGGCACCCCCGACCCACGGAAACCTCCTTTGGGGAAAATCGCACCGTGAGCGGCGGCGGGTGGGCCTGGCGGGCGGCGCTCCTGTCGGCCCTCTGCGGCGCGGTGATCGGGCCCGCCTCGGCCCAGCCGCCGGCGGAGTCCGACGTGCCGCCGACCGCCACGCGGCTCGCCTGGGAGGTCAACGACTACGCCAGCGGGCCCGAGCGATTCCTGCACCTGCCTCCGCTCGAGCGCCGCGACTTCTTCACCTACGGCTGGCTCGAGGCGGGCATCGGGGCCAACAACTGGGGCGCCCCCTTCAACGGCCCCGTGGCGATGGCGGACCGCGCCTGGCAGGGACAGCTCAACCAGCTCTGCCTCGTGACGGAGCGGGTGGCCGACGGCTCGTCCGGCTGGGGCTGGGGCGGCCGCGTCGACCTCCTCTTCGGCACCGACTACCTGTTCACGACGGCCCGCGGCCTCGACGCCTACCGGTTTCGCGACTTCAGCATCGAGAACGTGGCGTCGTGGGGCTTCTCCAAGGACTACGGCCTGGCGTTGCCGCAGCTCTACGCCGACCTCGCGATCCGCGACGTCACGCTCCGCTTCGGGCACTTCTACAGCATCCTCGGCTACGAGCAGGTGCCGGCCATCGGCAACTTCTTCTACACCCATTCCCTGTCGATGATCTTCTCCCCCTTCACGTTCACCGGCTTCCTCGGCTCCTGGGAGGTGAACGAGCGGCTGACGGTCTACTCCGGCATCCACACCGGCTGGAACAACTTCTCCGACCCCGTGCCCACGACCGGTTCCTGGGCCATCCGCAATCCCGACTACCCGGGCGCCGGCAGCACGGCCGGCTACCTCGGCGGCCTGCAGCTCACGAGCGCGGACCACCGCCAGACGCTCGCCATCATGACGACCACGGGCAACGAACTGACGCCCCTCGGGCCCGCCCCGGGCGACGGCTCGCTGGCGGGCAACCGCTCGCTCGTCAGCACGGTCTACACCAACCACCTCGGCGAGCGGCTCACCTGGGTCTTCCAGAACGACAACGCCTGGCAGTTCAACGCGAACGTGCGGCCGGGCAACGCCGGCCAGCCCGCCGGCCTGGCGCAGTGGTACTCCTTCGTGAACTACCTGTTCTGGAAGTTCGACGACCGCTGGATGGGAGGGATGCGGCTGGAATACTTCCGCGACAACAACGGCTACGTGGTCACGGCCCCGATCCGCAACGAATCCTTCCTCGGCAACCGCGGCTACTGGGCCGGTGACTTCGCCGGCAGCTTCTGGTCGCTGACCTGCGGGCTCAACTACCAGCACACGGCCAACCTCGTGGTCCGGCCCGAGCTCCGCTACGACTGGTTCACGCCCAACGGCCCCGCGACCAACCGCCCCTTCGGCAAGCCGCTGGGCCAGGCCATCGGCACGGGCGGCGACCAGCTCGGCCAGTTCTACGCCGGCTGCGACTTCGTCTGGCAGTGGTAGCCCGGCGGCCGGTCGACCGGCCCGCCCGCGGCATTGACAGGTCTCCGGCGGCGGGGCTATCCCTGACGCCGTGCCTGCCGCCCCACGCCGTCGTCGCCCGTCCGGTCCGCTCCTGGCGGCGGCCGCCCTGTTCCTGCTGCCCTTCGCGGCGGCCGCCGACGACGGCTTCCAGCCCGGCATGCCCAATCCCCCGGCCCGCCCCACGCGGGTGCAGTGCGCGATTCTGGTCATCGACGTGGTCGACATCGACGACGTCAACGAGAGCTTCGAGGCCGAGGTGGCCGTGCTCGCCACCTGGCAGGATCCGCGGCTCGCCTTCGACCCCGGCGCCGAGGGGACCGACGTGAAGCTCTTCCAGGGGGAGTTCCAGTTCACCGAGGTCTTCAAGGGCTGGTGGCCGCAGCTGGTGATCCTCAACGAGGTGGGCCGCAACGAGCCCAACGCGGTCAGGGTGGAGGTGCACCCCGACGGCACCGTCCGCTACCGCGAGCAGCGGCACGCCGTGCTCGAGACGCCGATGGACCTCCGCGACTTTCCCTTCGACACGCAGCAGCTCCGCGCCGCGATGATCGCCTTCGGCAGCACGACCGACGAGGTGCTGCTCGAGGTCGACGAACGGTTCGCGGAATCGACCGACGACTACGTCCGCCGGGAGCAGGACGTGAACGTGGCGGGCTGGGACCTCCGGCACCTCGACATGGCCGTCGACGAGACCTCGATCGCGGCCGGGGCCGGCCGGACCCGCTTCTCGCGGCTGATGACCACGATCACGCTCAAGCGGCAAAGCTGGCAGCTGGTCTGGGCCATGCTGTTCCCGCTCCTGGTGCTGGTGTCGGTGGTGTGGTCGATCTTCTGGGTCGACATCGACTCGCTGCCCGACCGGCTCAACATCTCCTTCATCGGCGTGCTGACGATCGTCGCCTACCAGTTCGTGGTGCTCGAGGACCTGCCGCGGATGTCATACCTGACGTTCACCGACACCGTCCTCCTGATCTCCTTCATGATGATGGCGGCGACGGTGCCCCAGAGCCTGCTCATCCACTCGCTCGTGCGGAAGGGCAAGCAGCAGCTGGCCAGGCGGATCGACCGCACCTGCCGCTGGGCGTTCCCCGTGGTCTTCGTGCTGCTGCTCGCCGCCGCGGCCGCGCGGTACGGCCTGGGCTGAACGCCGGCGAGGGCCCCGGGGGCTCACTCCTCGCCGTAGGTCTTCCGGCAGAAGGCCCGCCACTTCTCGTCGAGTTGCTCCCACGAGAGGCCGAGCACCGGCAGCAGCGGCTCCATCGCCGTCGAGCCGCTCTTCTGCACGGCGGCCACGACCTCCGGCAGCTTGGCGGCGAGTTCCGGGTCTTCCAGGAGCATCCGGCAGAGCGTGCCGGCGACCCAGTAGCGATTGAGCGGCACCCGCGAACCGGTGCAGACCTGCTTCAGGATGTCAGGATCGGCCGATTCGAGGTTGCTGGTCACGAGCGAGCGGATGTTGGCCTGCGGGTGGAACCGCAGCTGGTAGTGCGACGCCATCCCCTCCTGGAACCACTCCCCCTTGTTGTCGAGGTGGAGCGTGGCCGTGAGCAGCGCGTGGACGAACTCGTGGGCGAACACGGGCCGGAGCGTGCCTTGCCGCGGATCCCAGGAGGAGGTGGCGATGCCCTGGACGGTGTAGCCCGACGACGTGGTCGGGGCGGCCTGGGCCCCGAGGAGTTCCGACAGCTTCACCGGAAACTCCTTGTACTGATCCTCCTCGGCGAAGACGACGAGCATCATCGGATTCGCGGGCGCGCCGACGAACGGCATGTCGGCCTTGACGGCCGCGGCCACCTTGCCCAGGTGCGCGAGCAGCTTGTCGACCTCGCAGTTCGGGGCGTTGGTGATCACGGTGATCCCGTCGGCGGCGGCCATGCGGACCTTGTCCGGATCGGCCGCGGCGTCGCCGAAGGCGACCTTGGCGACGTCGTCGGGCATCAGCACCGGCTTCTCGTCCGGACCGTTCGGCGGCGGATCGTCGGCCAGCGAGAAGGAGTCGATGAACAGGTCGGCGGCGTCGCGGAACCAGATGCCGAGGCGGTTCACCTTCTCCCAACGCGGAATCCGCGTGGCGCTCCAGCGGGTCCACTTGAGGGGCACCTCGACCTGCGTCCAGCCGGGCTGGTCGAGCACGACCTTCCGCCAGAACCAGGCCCCGCCGTCCGACTCGTAGAACCGCACTTCGACGGTGCTGGGGGCGGCGGCCGCGGGATCGCGGTGCACCCAGAACCGCAGGGTGTCGAAGTCGGAGAGGTCGGGGGGCAGCTGGCCGGCCTTGATGAACAGGCCGCTCTGGCCCGCCGTGTCGATCCGGGCGGCGCTGCCCGCGGGCCCGTCCGCGCCGGCCTGCTCGGGGGCGGAGGGCCCCTCCGTCCGCTGGACGCGGATCTTGCCCTGGGCCGACCAGCGCTGGAGGTCGGCGCCCGTCTCGAAGCCGGCCAGGACGTCCGCGTGCGCCGCCGACAGGCCGAGCCGTGCGCCGGGCAGGAATCCGGCCAGCGCCAAGGCTGCGGCGAGGACGGTCAGCGGGGAATGGAACATGCGCATCACGGGGTTGCTCCTTGCCACTCGGGGCTGCTCTGGAACCATCGAACACACATCATGGGGGACCGGCCGGTCAACGAGCGAAGAACCGATAGTCGCCGGAGCCCACCTCCAGCACCAACTCGTCCGGCTTCGTCTCGAGCACCTTCACGCCCGGCGCGTCGCCGGCCGCCACCGGAGGCCGGCCGGCGGATCGCCCTGCGCCATCCTCGGTGACGCTGCGGGCGCCGCCAGTGGGTACGTGCACCACGGCCGTCGTGTTCGCGGGCACCCGCACCCGCAGCTCGAGGCCGCCGTCGAGCCGGCGCCAGTGGCTTTGGATCGGCCCGCGTGGGCTGTCG